>ONAG01000089.1 GCA_900315745.1 uncultured Prevotellaceae bacterium | reverse complement strand
TCCAACCCGGCGCGGTGATATCAAAGCAATATTGTTGCCATTGGTAGTCAGTTCTACCAATTGGCTTGTTTCCTTCACTCTGTCGCAGAAATATTCAGGGCCTGCGTACCCTTTTGTTACAAACGGATTATCCATAATTTTCTTCTTGTGAATGCAAAGATAACGGAAATAATGAATTTATCCAAATTTAGATAATCCTATTTAGGATAATTTAAGTTCCTATACACCGATGAAGTGGAGCATCAAGAAGAGATTCTGAGACTTTGGAAGAAAAGGCGTAAACGATTGGCAAAATAAAAACTGCGACACCTCGTCGCAGTTTTAGAGGTTGGTCATCATCATCTTCTTTCAACATAAACCTTGGCTTATCTACGGTCTATCCTCTTGATGTGATGTGAAGTATATTCATGTACATTATTAGTTAACAAATCCAATTCTTTTACTTTCAGAATTCCTGATATTTTCACTATGACAATACGACCTAACGTGTGAAATATCTTGATGGTGCCCATAGAGAATACTATCAACAATCTGTTTTCGTGCGATATTCTCAATCTGACCGCCGGTGAAATCATAGCTCTCTGCAAGACTTCTCGCTTCTTCACCACTTAGGGAGGGCAACATGGCGTTCCAAATTTGTTTCCTGGTGGCCACAGTCGGTTTATCAAAACATATTTTATAAAGGAAACGCCGTTCGAATGCTAAATCCAAATTATTTGTGAGGTTGGTTGTGGCAATCATTATTCCAGAGAGATTTTCCATAGCCTGAAGAATGATATTCTGACAGGCATTCTCCATCTTGTCAACAGCCGCATCGGTATTGTTTGAGCGTTTGTTTAAAATGGCATCTGCCTCGTTGAAAAGCAGGATAGGACAAATGTCATACTTCTTGACCATTGCCTCGTACTTACTGAAAAGTCCCTGTATCTTTTTCTCGCTCTCACCAACCCACTTTGATTTCATTTCGGATATATTGACTTGAAAGATTGGACGTCCAGTCTTACGACTCAGTTGCAGCACAGTTTCTGTCTTTCCTGTACCAGGGGAGCCATAGAAGAGACAAGTGAAGCCTGTACGCATATTTGCTTCTTTAAGACGCTGCTGAATGTCTTTGAACCTATCTATAGATAGTAGTTGGGTCAAGCATTCTATCTCTTCTGTTTCACGCTTGTTATAGTACATACGTTTTTCCGCTATGACATCAGGCATAAGTAATGACTCACTTCTGATTTTTACCTTTGTGTCTATGTATTCTTTAAGTTCAACAAAAGTAGTTTCTAAAATCATATCCGTAAGACAGAATTTGTCTGGTTCAACCATGCCATTGACGGTGTAGTTTTCCATCCACCCCTTTTTATCAATATACAAGTATTGGCATTTAGAACGAATATGAAAGACTTGATGCCTGATTCTTCAGGGAGGATTCGTAGAATCTCAGAAGACGAAATATAATCAGAATTGTTTTCTATCTTATCCATCATTGTGAGAAGAATCACCATCACGGCAAGGTTGTTCAGTTCGGAGGTCAGCAAGTCTTTTGAGAATGTCAGATGCCTTGTTGACTCCAAGAGTCGTCTGACGTTTTTAACGATATCATCATAAAGCCCTTCATTGCGTTTTAGCATCTCTATCCACTTGGTAATTTTTGTATAGACATCGTGTGCTGTGTAGTCTTCATACTTCTTGGGGGTATAAGGTACATTGTCAATGATGGACTTCATAAATTCATCACGAATGCAGTATTCTAAGAAACATCTTGCCATACTCCATTGCACGAAGTGCCTATAATGTAAATCATCCAATTCTTCTTTGTGTATACGAAATCTGATTGGTGAACATTTCGTATAGCTTGACATATCGTATAGAGATTGAGCTCCATCACTATTTGCGAGTATGGCTAGCATAATTGATTGAATATGGGTAACGTTTAATTCCTTGCTGACAAAATTGATAGCGTCATTGCACTTATTGTAGAAATCTGGTGAGAGTTTACTATCGCAAGATTCTTCATATATCATCTCGAATGCTGATACCAGAGTAAACTTTTCTAGTTTCTTTTTTATTATTTTCCTTTCTTCCTTTACCATAGCATTTATAAAACTTTATGACTTGAGCACTCTTCTAATTACTATTCTTGCATTCTTCAGTTTAAGTAGAGGTTGACCAAGGTATGAAGAAGTCTCGTATCCATTTACCTTCATCCAATCCACCACTCGGTTGCGAATCTCGTCGTCATAGGCAATTGTCACTTGTAGAGGTAGCTGTGCCGGGAATATGCCGGGAACATAGGTAGTGCAGTCAGGTAGAGTTGCGGTGATGCCGAGTATGTATGTAACGAGGGAACCATTCAGGGAGCACTTGTCCGCCTCCTGATCAAAACCCAGTTCCTTCCGTATTCCTTCTACTATCTTTGCCAAGTCGAGCAAGGCATCCGTTAAACCGTTCTGACAGATGGCATCCAGTTCAGTGGTCAAATTCTGTTCCATTCCCGTAATGTCGATATCCTTTTGTTTTCTCATGTATTCCACCTGAAAGCGGAATGATTCATTCTTTGCTCGTGTAGCCAATTGAGCCTTGCGTTTCTGATCTTTGTTTTTACTCATAATCTTATATTTTCTTAGTTAAGAGGAATAGCCCCCATATATATGTTTCTTTATACGAATGAAAAAGCACAAAATAGGCGTTTTTGCAGGTTGATGTGCAAAAACGCCGCAGAAGCTTGAAGGAAATTTACGCTATTTGCTAATTGTCGCAAAAAATCATTTTCTATTCAATTCTTCAATATAGTTATTCTGATCAACCAGTTTGAAGTCAAAACTATAATCAACTTTAGTAAGTTCTAAATGCTCACTTTGGTATTCCATTATAGTTTCAAACAACCACTTCATATCACCAAATCCTTGTATTTCTTTTATCGTATCATCATACAATTTAAAGATCTTGTCTTTAAATCTTTCAATCTCACCGGTAAATAATGTCTCTGTTTTGGGGTTAAATATTAAATAAATGAAACGGATAGTGACATTTTGTTTTTGATGTTCTAGAAGATTTGCTGTAATTCCCAGAAAATGGCATATCAATTGTTTAATATCAAAACGCACCAACTCATGTCCTTTATATTTAAAAGTATACTTGCGATGATCAACATCATCTTTAATACAAATATAATCAAAACTTAAATCTGGAATTCTATTATAAACATCTTCGTAGATTGTACTAATTTCAATATTCTTATGAGAGCTATATATTTCACGACACTTAGCTTCAACGCAGTATATAGTATTCCCCCTTTTTATATATCCATCCAGATTGGCTGTATGGCCAACTCGAGTTGGAAAATGTTTTTCAAAAGAAAAATCTTTGATATTTTTGGACTGTAAATAAATGAATCTGCTTGAAGATCCAAACGAAGCCATTTTAGGGGGATTCATTCCATATCGACCTTTCTTTTCCTCTAATTCTCCACCATCACCATCCTTATACTGTGCCTGATGGAGTTTAGACATTTTTGCGAGGAAGGCCGACCATGATTCCTTTGACAAATAATTCCAATATGGCTCCTTTCCTGAAATAACATACCCACACTCTATTTTATAGTTCTCGTTCTCAAAATTTCTTTTGGCATAATCTAGTGCTTTTGCCAAATCTATTTTGCCATATTGCATATTCTCCATAATACTTCATTTATAAAGGCTAAACATCTGATTAATTCTCTTTTTCATTTCCTCTCTCAACTCTTCCGGCTCCATCACTTCAACATTCTCTCCCATTGCCAGCAACTGAGTAACCAAATCAGGAGTTATACATAATCTATAAGTGAATTCTGCGAACTCGCGGTGCTTGGAGCGGCCTTCTGATTGACTTTTGTGGAGCGGAGTGGAACGAAGATATTCTGCCTGAATGCCGTAGGCTCGGATTTTGACTTTCGTGACAGGCAAATCCTTATTCGCATAGATGCCGACAACATTGGCAAAATACTTCCTCGCATCAAAGTCTTCAAGTAAGGTGAAACTATTCGTAAGCATTTCCAGCCCAAGGATGCGGTCAAGGGCTATCGTGCGCAGGCCGTTCTGTTCCTTCAGGAATCCCAACAGATACCAACGGCGATTATATACCTTCAGCGCATAAGGTTGAAAATGGAACGTCTGCAAGTGTTCCTCCCGTTCATGTTCATAGCGTTGATAGTCTATCCGCAGTTCCGTGTTCGCCTGCATCGCCTCGATAATAGGATTTAGGAACGCCTGACCCTGCGGTATCTCCTCTAATAGAATACTGTCCTTCATTGCGTTGAAGGTCGCAAAGTCCTGAGGAATGCTATAGTTACGCAACAACCACTTCACCAAATTCTTCTCCTCTAAAACCTCAGGGTTCTTGACATAATATACATTACCATGTGAACGGTCGCATACTATCTCCACACCGAACATCTCCTTGATTCCTTTTCTCTGCTCATGGAAAGTGCGTAGTGGTATAGGACCATTGCTAAGTGGACAATCCTCCCATAGCATATTGATCTCGTCGATTGTCAGAGGACTGCTATTCAGCAACGTGTCGAGAAGCCAAATGTATCTGTAATATGTTTTGCTAATCATTTGTATTATTCTATTTGCCATGTGCACATTACATGGTCGCAAAGTTACAAAAATTATCCAAATAGAGGCTTTACCTGAATTAAATAATATGGTGATAAAAATTATTAGCCATCAGCATGAAACAAGTTGACAGCCGTTTTCTCATTCGGAGTCCGCCCAGAATAAATAATTGACATTACATTCCAGAACATACAGTGCTTACGAGGTACTCCTATTTCTTCAAACCGCCAAGAAGAATACAAGAAAACGGTCGCAGAGGGGCTGTTTTTACTATATTTGCGACAGCTTTCGTGCAATTGTACTCAAAAACGATTCTCTTTTATACCATTTTTGTAAACTGCAGCAGCCGAATAAATGCTCATCAGAGGTGGCAAATGGGCAATATGGCTCAAATATAGGCTATGGTTAAACCTCCTTAACCAAATCTTAAACTTTGTTGTTCCTCGACCACTTTATGATTGTCAAAAAAAATCAACAAAGCTACACCTAAGAATCCATTATCGGGTAATAAAAAGTTGTACCGTTTAAAATGGAGCATTTTCAATCGTCATTGACTGTCAGGGACTTACATAATTACAAAAGGCTTCCATATGGATGGGTAGAGGTTTCAAAAAGAGCAACTTATATCTGTTCGTGTCCTTCTACCAGAACCATCCTGACTTTTTCCAATTACCGATTGGAAAATCTTTGGATATGGCCGACGATGACATTTTCGCAAAGATATGTTTTTTACTTTGAAAAATCAAATTTTCTTGCTATTTTTTACTTTTGAAAGTAAAAAGTGCATATTGTTATGAATTCATTAAACTTAACACCTCAGCCTGGTGACTAGCGATTTGATGGTGCCCATTCCTCATAGAACTGCCGCTTTTCTTAATGCTTATTGGGTAGTTAAACAATCTTAACCAAATCTTAAACTTTGTTGCTTCTCCACCGCATCATGAATGTCAAAAAAATCAACAAAGCTACACCTAAGAATCCATTATCGGGTAATAAAAAGTTATACTTCGTATGAAAACAGGCTGCACCTCAACAATGAAAAAAGCCTTTTTTCGTTGTACTCGGTTTGCACTGTTTTTGATATCCTCTCGAAAACAGGCGGCACCTCAGGAAAGAAAAACTTCGTTTTTACTTTCCATTCGGTTTGCACTGTTTTTGTACCGTTTAAATTTGGGCATTTTCAATAATTGTTAACTATCAAGGACTTACATAATTTCAAAGGAGTTCCATATGAAGAGAAACATTGTCCGTGAGGTCAATTTACGAAAATCTTTTGCATCTCTTTTGTCCATTTACGCAAATAATCACTAAAAGACCACATATTCCTCATAAAACATTTAGTTTTGGACTGAATATGAATTTATTATTGTACCTTTGCTCCGAAAATGCAAACATTGAGATTATGACTCCCACAATTGACACATATCGGCTGACAAGCCTGGAGGAGCCTTCGGATGCTATACTCTCACAGCTGATGAGAGAAGCCGCCGAGGAAGCTAAACGTAGCAACGACGAGGCGACAACCCGCTTCTTTGAACAGATGCGGCAAGATGCCCGAAAGATTCCCGCCACATGGTAGCCATTCCACACAAGCCCGTCCTTATTGTTATTGCTGGGCCCAACGGGTCTGGCAAGACCACCATCACCACGCAGATATTACAGCATAAATGGATGGAGGATGCCGTTTATATCAATCCCGACCAGATTGCTAAGGACAAGTTCGGCGACTGGAACTCGCCAGAAGCAATTATGCAGTCCGTAAAGTATTGTGAGACCTTGCGCGAGGGTTGTCTGCAAGCGCAGAAGAGCCTGATATTCGAGACCGTCCTTTCAGCAAACGACAAACTTGACTACATCCGCCGTGCCCACGATGCAGGATTCTTCATCCGTTTCTTCTTCGTTGCCACAAGCCATCCATCCATCAATGCCTCTCGCATTGCCCGACGGGTGATGAAAGGCGGCCATGACGTGCCTATCACCAAGATCATCTCCCGTTACTACAAGTCTATCCTCAACTGCCGTCGCGTCAGCCAGATTGCCGACCGTACTTACATCTACGACAACTCCATTGACAATCAGGAAGCCCGTTTGCTGTTTCGAATGGTGGACGGAAAAGTCTTCAAGAGATACACATCCGACTTACCAGAATGGACAGAAACGATCATTTCTGAAATCTGACTCCATCCCACTCCCCCACGTCAATGAGAACAGCATTGATATTCTCCATGTTTGCCAGGCAAATCATATCGTCCTTTCTTGACAATGATACTAATGGCGTTTGTCTTCTCAATCTATTCACTCACACTCATGACGAAACTCGGCAAACCCGCCTGCATTCTAAAGTGGTCAAATTCGACCACTTTGAAATTTGGGTTGTGAATCATTTCCCATGTTCCAAGAAACTCTATTGTGTATCGATTACGAAGCCAGTTCTTGATAATGTCAGCAGCACGACTTTTACTCTGCTTCCCATTTGCCATATCGGTAAGTGAAATGTAGTTTTTGTCATTATGAGACAAAAACGTTATCTGCGTTTTTTGAACAATAATCTTTGCCATATTGTCTTCTTTTTACACACTTTGCAGCAATGTACTGCCCTCTTTCAGTGGACACGAAAAATCTGCAAGATTATTTTCTTAGTACTATGTATTGCAAGGTACTATTAAAACATATATATTTGCAGCGTGAAAGGGTTGCAGGCCTCAACCCTAAGCATCATTAAAGGATAAAAAGATGAATATAGACAATGCAAAATCACAGATGAGGAAAGGGATGCTTGAATATTGCGTCCTGCTCCTGCTCCGCAGACAGCCTTCCTATGCCAATGACATCATCAAGCAACTGAAGGATGCCGACCTCATCGTCGTGGAAGGCACACTCTATCCTCTGCTCACCCGACTGAAGAAAGACGCGCTGTTGAGCTATGAATGGAAAGAGTCGCTGCTCGGTCCGCCAAGGAAATACTATGCGCTGACCACCGAGGGCCAAAGAGCTTTGGACGAGATGGACAGCACCTGGAACTCACTGTCAAGAACAGTGGAACTGCTGAAACTGGCATAAAGCCAAGTTGTAAAGTTTGAATTACGTCAGAACAAGACATCTTTATTAAAACAAGAAGAAATGAAAAGGAACATATCAGTAAACATCTTCGGAGTGCTCTACCATATTGACGAAGATGCATACGAACTCCTCCAGCAATACAATGAGAACATGAGGAGATACTACAGCAAGAGAGAAGGGGGCGAGGAGATAGCCGACGACGTGGAGCACCGCGTTGCCGAACTGCTCAGCGAACTGCAATCGAAAGGAGTGCTTGCCATCACCATTGACCATGTGAAGGAAATCATCGAGCGCATCGGCGACCCACAGGAAATGGATGACGACAATGGCAACGACTCTTCAACGAAAGACGATGACATAAGACAAGACAGGTCTTTCGACAATGACAACGCCACAAGCTCCACAAACCAACAGGCTCGTCAACAAGCCAATACAAGTTACGAACCACAAGAAGAAAACACGCGCAAGCTCTTCCGCGACCCCGACGACAAGATTCTCGGTGGTGTGATTTCCGGACTGTGCCACTATCTTGGCATCCAAGACCCATTGCTTGCACGAATACTTGTCGTATTGCTCTTTTTCGTGACATCAGGAACAATGGTGTTCATATACATCCTGGCATGGATTCTCATGCCAGAAGCCATCACGCCTGAAGACCGACTGAGGATGCGCGGCAAACCCGTGTCCGCCAAAGCCATAAACGAAGAACTGATGCGGGGCGTCAACAATGCCAACCAATTTGTCAACAACCCGCAAAATCGAGACACTGCACGCGGATGCCTGTCTGCCATCTTCAAGTTCTTCATATTCTCCATAGCTCTCTTCTTCATATTCATCTTGGGTACAGTGCTTTTGGCCCTGTTGGCATCATTGGCAGGCGTATCGATAGCAACCATATTTGGTGGAGTGGAATTCATTGAGGCATTCGGTGGAAACGACATCAGTTTCATCGTAAAGGAACTGCCTGCCACATTGATTGCCATAATGGTAGCCAGCGCTTTCCTCATAGTCGGCATTCCCCTGTACGCGCTAATTAAAGTGGTGTTCAACAAGAATGACAACAACAGGATGTCAAGCACCACGAAAGTGGCGCTGATCATACTATGGTTCCTATGCATTGGGGCACTTGTCGGCTCTGGCATCAGGATAGCCCAAAAGGCAAGTATAAAGATAGAAGAATACCAAAAGAAAGTAAACACACGCGGCGGTCTGTATCTTATAGGTGAAGGATGGAAAATACTCGACCGCATGGGATGGGACAAGGTGATAATCGACGGCATCAACAAAGAAGTGTATGAATGGGGGGAAATGCCTGATGGCAGATACAGGAATTTCATATCCTTAAAGGCTGCCGACAATCCCAACAAGATGAAATACAACCTTTCCCAGAGTCGGGAACTTACATCTGGCACCTACAAAGTGACTGCCGACGTCAGGGCCAATGGAGAAGGCAACTCACTCTATGTGCTCACAAACAACAATACCGACACCCTGCGTGTGGATATTCCCAAACACAAGGAAAGTTTCAATGAAATCAGCGACGAGGAGGTTACGGTCACCATTGACAACCCCATGCAGAACTGGACTCACGTGGAAGGCAAATTCACCATTGACAAGGAAGAAAAAGTGACATTTGGCATCAGCAACCAACATGGCTATCACAACACGCCATGGAACGGCAATGAAATAGAAATCGCCAATGTCAGCATAGTTCAATATGACGAATGAAAAAACTGAGATTATCCAACGACAACATCACCACAGCCGCAGAAGTCGTTGACATTATGACTTCCATGCAGAATGAGGAGCAAAGGGCCATCCTGATGCGGTTCTTCAAGACTGGCGAAGGAGAATATGGAGAGGGCGACGAGTTTCTTGGCATCAAGGTGCCACAAACTCGTGAGGTGGTAAGCTATGCAAAACAACTGCCATTGACAGAGATTCCCACCTTGCTTGCCAGCAAATGGCATGAGGTGCGGCTGTGTGGCCTGTTGCTGTTGGTTGACCGCTTCGAAGCAATGGCGAAACCAAAGCTGTACAACGACATCACAGCCATAAGGAAACGGGACGAGATAGTAGAACTGTATCTTGAGCATAAGGAATGCGCGAACAACTGGGACCTCGTTGACCTCTCTGTACACAAGATAATCGGCCATTGGCTGTTGCTTCCAACATTCCTTGGAGGAGGGGAAAAACCCATGATGCACCAGGAATACAAGTTGCACGTGCTCGACTCCTTGGCAAGCAGCGATAATTTGTGGTTGCAGCGCATGAGCATGGTGTGCACTTGGAAGACCACGCAGCAAGGAGACCCCTCCTATTGCCTGCGCTATGCGGAAATACACCTGCGCCACCCACACGACCTGATGCACAAAGCCGTTGGGTGGATGTTGCGGGAGATGGGCAAGAGAATCAGTATGGACTTGCTGCGCTCATTCCTCGACCTGCATCTTCACGAAATGCACAACACCACATTAAGATATGCGATAGAGAAGATGCAGGAAGAAGAACGCAAGCAATGGCTTTTGAAAATACGTTCTTAGTGAGTATTATTCTGCCAAAATGTGGTAATTTTGCACCATGAAACAGATTTCACTGCTGACAGGGCTCTTGATGCTCTTGTGCCTCCCCATAACCGCCCAAAACGACTCCACCGCGACGACCAAGGAGGTCAAGAAAAAGAAAGTTCGAACCATCGAGCTTTACGGCGAGGTCTATGACTCATTCACCAAAGCCAAGGTCAAGGCATTCATCACCTTGATGCACAACGACTCCACCATAGTAGATACCACCACCTGCATGGCTTGGAGCACCACGTCATATTATAACCTCAAGGTGCCTGCGCTGCAGGATGACTTCATCATCAAGGCAACAGCTGAAGGCTATGAAGACACCTTCTTAAACTACCACCTGCGACATATCGCACGCAACTCATACTTCGAACTGCCTCGCATACTGATGAAAAAGAAACAAGACGAAATATGGCGCGAGGACAACTTGGAGGGCGTGACAGTCACCGGCACACGAGTGAAAATCGCATACCGAGGCGACACTATCGTCTATAACGCCGCCGCCTTCAACCTGCCAGAGGGGTCGATGCTCGACGGACTAATCCGACAGATGCCAGGAGCGGAACTCAAGGACAATGGCGACATCTACATCAACGGGAAGAAAGTAGATTACCTCACACTCAACGGCAAAGACTTCTTCAAGAACCAAAACAAGGTGATGCTCGAAAACCTGCCCTACTTCACCGTACGCGACATCAAGGTCTATAACAAATCCACCAAGCAAAGCGAACTCGTGGGACGCGACATCGAGAAGAAAGACTATGTGATGGACGTGGAACTAAAACGCGAGTACAACAGAGGCTACATGGGGAACATCGAGGCAGGCGGAGGCACCGACAACCGCTACATGGCACGCCTGTTCGGACTCTACTACAGCGACCACTCACGCATCTCCATCTATGGCAACACCAACAACGTGAACGAGACCCGCCGACCCGGCGGCGATGGCCAGTGGACACCGTCGGAGATGCCGCAAGGACTGCGCACCACGAAAGAGACAGGCTTGCATCTCAGCACTGAGGATGCGGACAAGAAATGGGAAGAAGAGATGGACGCCACATTCAATTGGAGCAGTTCGGAAGACCAAAGTCGAACTGCCTCGGAGCGCTTCGCCTCAGAAGGCAACATCATGGGTGGCTCGGAATCGTGGAGCAAACAGAAAGACTTCAGCCTAAGCCTCAGCAACCAGTTCTCCATCCAGAAGCCCATCACCCTTTACAACTACATTTCTTTCAGATACAGCAACGGCAACCGCAACAGTCATAGTGAGGACTCCACATGGCAACAGGCACCAATCAACCACACTCTGGACTTCGGCCTTAACAAATACAGCACATTAGGCATCAATGGCATGGTGACATGTTTCAAGAAATTCGACTGGGGCGACATCATCAGTCTCAGGGCCAATGTCAGTTACGGAGCCATGAAACCCAGCGACAACTTCTCACGCAGCGAAACGCATTATACCCAAAGCCATCTCGATGACCTGCGCGACACTGAATAACGCGGTGTCGCTGTTTGTCACACTGGGACTGTTCGGGACCTTCCTTGGACTGAGCATGTCCGTCACTTCGCTGACGGAGCTCATCGGAGTTTCCAACTCATCAGAATGGCTGAGCGTGATGGATACCGACAACAGCGTCAGACAACAGTCCATGACGCGCAACTACACCGGACGCCTGTCCATCAACCACAGCGACGACAAGCAATACATCACCTTTGACTTGCCCGTCACGCATACCACGGAATGGCTGAAATACAACGACCACCGAATCGACACCCTCGCACGACGCCACTACACGCAATTCACGCCCAGTTTCAGCTACTACCAATGGGGCAAGCAAAAGGGACTGCAATACATCAGCTACAACATGAACATCTCTCAGCCGAGCCTCTCTTCGCTCATGCCTCACGACAACACCACCAACCCGCTCTCCACAAGACTAAGCAACTCTTCCCTGAAACCACGAGTCTCGCATAACGTCAATGTGGCGTTCCAATTCAACAACGACAGCATCCGAAGATTCATCCGCACATGGTGCTCTGCCAGTCTGACACGCAACTCATGGGGCACACGCACCACATACAACAGCGAGACAGGTGCCTATACTTTCAAGAGCGACAACATCAACGGCAACTGGAATGCCAACATGGGAATCTCCTACCAACAGCCGCTGGACCGCAAGAAACGACTCACACTGAAGCAACAGGCGGATGCGTCATACACACATTCGGTGGACTTCCCCATCATGTATCTGACTTCAGGAACGTCGAAACAGAACGAGAAAAGCACCGTCAACAACTGGCTCCTGCATGAGCGGCTCGAATTGGAATATCAGAAAGACAAGCTTACAGTGTCGGTGTTAGGCGACGTCAACTGGCGCAACAGCACCAGCGACCGAGAGAACTTCGAGCGCATCAACGCTTTCGACTTCAACTACGGAGCGCGTCTGCTATATACAATACCATGGTTGAAACTCTCTCTCGCCACCGACATAAAGATGTTTAGCCGACGCGGTTACAACAGCGACATGATGAACACCGACGACCTGGTGTGGAACGCCGAGCTCTCACGCTCCATTCTCAAGGAAAAACTCACGTTCAAACTCACAGCCTTCGACCTGCTGCACCAGCTCTCCAACAAGCAATACACCGTGAATGCACAAGGCCGCACTGAGTCATGGACGAACTGCATCCCCCGCTATCTGATGTTCACCTGCTCACTCAAACTGACCAAGATGCCCAAGATGAATTAGAATAACTACTAAGCCATTACTATTTTTCCAATAGTTGCTAAAAAAATTTGAAAAAAATTACTACTTTTGCCATCAAATTGAAAGAATAAGTAGGTGATCAAAATTAGATGATAGTATTTTATGATTTATTTGGATGCAGATTTTTTATCTCAGACGAAGGAGCATAGCGGGCTATGTGACTGAGGATGAATGAAAAAGATGCGCCAAAGAAACATAAAAGACTATGCTACACCTACAAGAATGATAGTGACAGATAATTTTGATTACCTACTTAACAAAATGGCACGCAAGCAATGACCTTGCAAAAAGACCTAAAAGCTACCTTTTCCGAATGATACAGACCGACATTATCCGAATTATTGCCTTTGACGCAGACGACACCCTATGGGACTGCCAGTCACATTTCGAGGCAGTGGAACGTGAGTATTGCCAGATATTGTCTGATTATGGCGACAAGGAGTTCATCTCTTCCGAACTGTTCAAGACCGAGACTGCCAACATGCCCGAATTAGGTTATGGCAGCAAGGCTTTCACTTTGTCATTGGTAGAGAACGCCATAAAGGTGAGCAACGGAAAAGTTAATGCAGCCACCCTGCTTAAAATACAACAACTTGGAAGGAGTCTGCTCCGCATCCCCTCCACACCTCTCGATGGAGTGGAGGACGCTCTGAAAGCCATCAAGCAGATGGAAAGATACAAGATGGTGGTGTTCACCAAGGGTGAAATTCTCGACCAAGAGAACAAGTTGAAGAGGTCGGGGCTGTGGGACTATTTCGACCGCGTGGAAGTGGTTGCCGACAAAACCAAACGGCAATATCGCGAACTATGCTCCATGTTTGGCATAAGCATAGAGGAACTGCTAATGGTGGGCAACAGCTTCAAGTCGGACATCGAACCAGTGCTGCATCTGGGAGGTCAGGCGGTGCACATACCTTTCGAGTTGACTTGGGCGCATGAATTGACTGAGGAATACGACCATGACAATCTTGTGAGAATAAAATCAATAAGCGAACTGCCTGACCTGTTGAAACATGCCAACAGCCATCGCTGACAGAAGCCATAAATGCCATCTTGCAGACAATGCAGGCACCAACTACGGGCGACTTACTTGAAAAACCTAATTGCTAAACAATATCATAATCAATGAAAAAAATCTACACATTTGCCATCGTGGGTGCCATGCTCGCCCTCATGGCAAAGCCTGCCAAGGCTCAAAAATGGGAGCATTTGGCAGACACACCACAGATGGGATGGAGCACATGGAACAAGTTCCAGGGAAACATCTCCGAAGACATCATCAAAGGCATTGCCGACGCAATGGTGGAGAGCGGACTGCGCGATGCCGGGTACACCTACATCAACATCGATGACTGCTGGCATGGAAAACGCGATGCCGACGGTTTCATACAAGCCGACCCCGTGAAATTCCCTAACGGCATGAAGGCGGTGGCTGACTATGTTCACAGCAAAGGTCTGAAACTGGGCATCTACAGTGATGCCGGCACCGGCACCTGCGCCAACATGCCCGGCTCGCTCGGTCACGAATACCAAGATGCACTACAATATGCGCGATGGGGCGTGGACTACCTGAAATATGACTGGTGCAACACTACAAATGTTAATCCTCAAGGAGCCTACCAACTCATAAGCGATGCCCTGCGAGCAGCAGGACGCCCCATCTTCCTCAGCATGTGCGAATGGGGCAACAGCCGCCCGTGGAAATGGGCGAGAGAGATAGGACACTCGTGGCGAACCACTCCAGACATCTGGTGCAACTTCGACTCCCTGAAGGTTTTCGAAGCAGGCTATACACAATTTGGAGTGATGCAGTGCATAGCATTCAACGACTCCTTACGCCAATATGCAGGAAAAGGATATTGGAACGACCCCGACATGCTGGAGGTGGGCAATGGAATGACAGAGAACGAGGACCGCGCACACTTCACCATGTGGTGCATGATGGCAAGTCCGCTCATACTTGGCAACGACCTACGCTCCATGAGCGAAGCCACACGCAGCATCATCATGAACAAGGACATGATAGCCATCGACCAAGACTCTCTCGGCGTGCAAGGTCTGCATTACTGCGACCGTGACAATCTGCAGTTCTGGCTGAAACCTCTTGCTGGCGGCGACTGGGCGTTCACCATCCTCAACCCCACAAAAGAGGATGTGGATTTCATGCTCAACTGGCAGGACTTCTGCCTCACCGACACGCAGGTGAGCAAAATGAGCACCGCCTTCGACACCACCGTTTACAAGGTGTATAATCTCTGGACCCACAAGATGGAAGGCAAGACCAGCCTGAAAAACAAGACCGACCGCAAGCTTAATGTCAAGGCACGCAGCGTGATTGCCTATCGTCTTATAAAATGAAAAAACATAGTCTTATGAAAGTCAGAATATTAACAATATTGTTGGCATGCGCCACCATCAGTACCTTGCATGCACAGAATGGACGAGAAATCACCAGATTGGATGAAGGATGGAAGTTTGCCCTTGGCAATGCCGCCGACCCTACCAAGGACTTCGGCTGTGGCACGGAATACTTCAACTATCTGACGAAAGCCAATTCCATACACAACGAAGGACCTTATTCGCAGAAATTCGACGACTCGGCATGGCAGGAGGTGCGCATTCCACACGACTGGGTGACCACACTGCCCTACTCTCCCATTGCCAGCCACTCACATGGATACAAAACCGTTGGATACAAATTTCCTGAGACGAGCGTGGGATGGTACCGCAAGGTAATAGACATCCCGCAGACCGACCTTGGCAGAAACATTTGCCTGCAGTTTGATGGAATATTCCGCAACGCCCAGGTGTGGTTCAATGGCTTTTACATGGGCACCGAACCCAGCGGATATGCCTCACAGGTGTATAATGTTACCGAATACGTAAACTATGGCGGACAAAACCTCATCTGTGTCAGAGCTGATGCTACACTTGAAGAGGGATGGTTTTATGAGGGTGCCGGCATCTACCGCGACGCCTGGCTCATCAAGACTGAAGCTGTGGGCGTGGCGCCATTTGGAACTTTTGTACACGCCGACCTGAAAGCCCCCTATACGTCTGCCTCCATCCACGTGGAGACTGAAGTGAGCAATCACTCGCTCGATGCCAAGACCTGCACGGTGGAACAACAGCTGCTGGATGCCGAAGGCAAGGAGATGTGCAAGGCTGGCGCAAAAAGCTTGAGCCTGAAGGGCAAGGAGACATCAGGATGCAAACAGATGATGACGCTCGACAACCCTCACCTGTGGAGCACCGACGACCCCTATCTGTACAAGGTGGTGACCACCATAAAGGTGGACGGACGCACGACGGATGTATATGAAACGACCATGGGAATACGCAACGTGGAATTTGATGCCGACCGAGGCTTCCTGCTCAATGGGAAACCCATGAAACTGAAAGGTGTGAACATGCACCAGGACCATGCTGGCGTGGGCGCCGCCATCCCAGAGGCACTGATGGAATGGCGCATCAAACGACTAAAGGAGTTTGGCTGCAACGCATACCGCTCCTCACACAACCCCATGACACCCGCACTGCTCGACATCTGCGACCGTGAAGGCATGCTCGTGATTGACGAGAACCGCCTGGCGGGCATCAACACAGAACACCTGCGACTGCTGGAGAACATGATAAAGCGTGACCGCAACCACCCATCGGTCATCCTGTGGAGCGACGGCAATGAGGAATGGGGAATGGAAAACACCGTGCAAGGCACACGCATAGCTGCCGCCATGAGGGAGCACACTCGTCTGCTCGACCCCACCCGACACTCCACCATAGCCAATGCTGGAGGAGGCGAGATGATAAAAGGTCTCGACGTGGTGGGATTCAACTATATCATTCAGAACGACGTGGACAACCGCAAGAAAGCAAATCCCTCGTGGAAAATAGTAGGCACGGAAGAAACCACTGGTAGTGGCACTCGTGGCGTCTTCTTCGACAATGCTGACGTGAAGAGCAAGATAGGACACATGGTGAGCATAAACCGTGGCACAGAACCGGGCGTGGAGAATGTGATAGAGCGCGGATGGCAGTTCTATGCCGACCGTCCGTGGGCTGCAGGACTGTTCTTCTGGACAGGTTTCGACTACCGTGGAGAGCCTAACCCTCTGTCCTACCCTGCCCACGACTCTGAATTTGGCATACTCGACTACTGCGGATTCTGGAAAGACGAGGCATGGTATCTGAAGTCGTGGTGGACCGACGAACCAACGCTGCATGTCTTCCCCCATTGGAACCTGCAGGGCCATGAGGGCGAAGAGGTGGAACTATGGGCTTACAGCAACTGCGACGAGGTGGAGCTGACCGTCAACGGCAAGAAGTTAGGACGTCAGAAAATGCCAAAGAACGGGCACTTGAAATGGAAGGCTACATACCAGCCTGGCAAAGTGGTTGCCACAGGTTTCAAGAACGGGAAGCGCATCTTGACCGAGACCATCGAGACCACCAAACCTGCCACAAGAATAGTGCTCAAAAGCAATAGCATGAACATTGCCGCCGACGGACGAGACGTGGCTGTGATCACCGTCGAGGTGCAGGATGCCAAGGGGCGCATCGTGCCTGACGCATGTCCGGTGTTGAACCTCCGCCTGGAGGGAGATGGAAGGATAATCGGTGTGGGGAATGGCGACCCGTCATTCTTGGGTGAAGACCACCCCAAGGACATCAACTGCCACGAATTCAGCATTCCTGCCTTCAACGGACTGGCACAGGTGCTCGTACAAAGCAGTCACACTCCATCCACACTCTCCCTTTCCTGTTCTTCAGAGCAACTGAAACCCGGCATCTTGAACATTGATGCCAGATAAGGGACATCGTCACACTACTGGACCACAACTATCTTTCATACAAATAATCTGAAAGGTAACAATGGGTGTTCAAAATGAAGATTTGTACTACCGTTATTTACAATTTGCAGTCATCATGAAGGCCTGAAAGGCCAATAAGCACATAGCCCAGGGCAACGCCCTGGGTTTTTATGTTTGGCAACAATTATCGCCCTGAAAGGGCAAAAGCATTAATTGTCAACGCTTTTGCCCTTTCAGGGCGACTTTGATACTCTGCTTTATACCCAGGGCGATTGCCCTGGGCTGGCAGCTGCTGGCCTTTCAGGCCGTTTTTTCCCTTACAATCTGTAAGTTTTGTATTCAAGTTATTTCATTTTGACAAACCCTCATTAAAAAAATAGAGACTACGACGAACCAATCGCCGTAGCCCCCCTCATTCAAAACTTAAAAAAAGGTCACTTATTTCACTATTAACTTCTTACCTTTTAAAAATATAAATTCCAGGCGATAGTCCGCTGACTACCATTGATTCTGTTGATGAGATTAACTTTCCGTCTATTGTGTAAATACTTTATATTGTTTTCCTTTCTTCTAAGATATCATTGATGCATGGTCGTCCTTCCTCCATTGTCAGGACACCAATCTTGCATTTGAGCCCATAATTGCCTGCCACCCCGCAGGATATGGTGATGGGACAGGTGGCACTTTCATTTCAGAGATATTTGGAGCACCCAACTTCCCCTCGACACATATAGCCTCCAAGGCAGCAACAAACATCTGCGTCTCCGAACAAGGACGTGCTTGTGTCCTGGTCACGAAAACGTTAGCTGCTGCAATTACGGCTAATAGTAAAATCAAGTATCTTTTCGACGGAATAGTCATATATACTCCCAAACGAAATAAATGCCAATCTTTTAAAAATGCTGATCCTTATAGTTTAGGCCACAAAGTTACAAATTAATTTCCAAAAGGAGAAGCCTTTTTGTGGAAAAAATAAAGTTAACCAGTGTTAACGCTCGATGTGTTGAAAAAAGGGAAAAGACATTAAAAAAAAGGAAGCATGCGCATCAAACGGCACGCTTCCTTTTTCAATAAATATTTGTTGGAAGGTTAGTTTTGCTATATCGCTGCAAACTTAGAATCTAAGCACCATGAAAGCCCTTGCCGGCACCTCCACAGTGAGGGTGTTGCCCTCGCCTTGTAACGTCGATGTGGTGGGCTTGATGTTCTCTGGCTTTCCAACAAAGTTTTCCATGTCGTCGTTTCCAGCAAGAACAATTGCCTTTACAGCAGCCACATTCTTCAGACCTTTGAAAGTGATGGTCACCTTTTGGCTGCCCTTGGCGGAATTTGCCAACTTGACGATGTATTGCTTTGAATCCTTGTCGAGCGCCGCCGTGGCATAAAGACCATCCTTGCCCTCCACAGCCTTGCCGTCTTCCGTCAACTTCAGCACATTGGTGCCCTTGTTGGTGCCATAAAGCATCTGCACATACCAGTTGGGTGTGCGTGCCGAGGTGAGGTTGTCAAACCAGATGAGGTCGGGCCTCCACTGCCATCCATCCACATGTGCGAAGAGTGGGGCATAGGTGGCTTGATATACGACGTCTGCGTTGCGCTCCAAACCTGTCATGAAGGCTGCCTCAGAGAGAGCTGCCTCCCAGTTGTTCACCTCACGAGCACCCTTGCCATGAGCAGCATATTCACCAGCAAACACCTTTGGACCCTTGCGGTCGTAGTTGTCATAGCGTCCGGCGTTGTCGAAGAACCACTGCGGTGGTTTGTAGTAATGCTCGTCCACGAGATCCACCTTCAGGCGTTTCATCTCTTTCCATCCATAGTCGAAGTCATTGCCCTCTGCCAAAGGACCGCTGCTGCCGCAGATGAGCATCTGTGGGTATTTTGCACGTATTGCCTTCACAAACTGTTCGAGACGAACGGGATACAATTCGCCCCATTGTTCGTTGCCCACACCGATTTGCTTGAGGTTGAATGGTGCTGGATGTCCCATGTCGGCTCTCAGCTTTCCCCACTTGGTGTCGGTGCCTCCATTGGCAAACTCGATGAGGTCGAGAGCATCGTCAACATAAGGTTGCAGGTCTTCCAAAGCCACATGTGCCTTGATGTCGTCGTTCTGGTATTGGCAAGCCAATCCACAGCTCACAACAGGCAGTGGTTCTGCTCCTATCTTCTCGGAGAGTAGGAAGAACTCATAGAATCCCATGCCGTAGGTCTGGAAATAATTGGGATACATCCTGTGTGGGAAGGTGTAGTTCCAGCGGTTCTCGTTGAGTGGCCTGTTCTCCACTTGTCCTACGGAGTTTTTCCACTGGTAGCGTGAAGCCAAGTCGGTGCCTTCCACGATACATCCTCCAGGGAAGCGGAAGATTCCCGGATGCAGGTCCTCAAGGTCTTTCACCAGGTCGGCTCTCAGTCCATTCCAGTTGTCGGTTGGGAAGAGAGATACATGGTCGAGTTCCACTCCCTCAGCCGATGCGAGGAAGATGCGCATGAGTCCGTTGGGGTCGGTAACATTCGACTTCAGGCTGCATGTGTATTTCTTCCAGTCCTTGCTGTCGATGTTCACATCTGCCTTTTCCACCACATTGTTGCGTGAGTTCACCAGTTCCACCCTTATGCGTGCCTTGGCGTCTCCTGCCTTGTGTAGTCGGGCAAAGACAGAGAAGTCATACGTCATACCTTTCTTGAATCCCATTCCGAAGAATCCCCTGTTCTCTATTCCTGTGCGCTTGTGCGCATGTCCCGGGTCTGCAAGCACCACATAATGTGGGTTGCGGTCGAAGGCGGGCTTGGCATCAGCCACCTTCACATCGCCAAAGACATTCCATCCCATCAGTTTGTCAGGGAACTCGAAAGAGCGGTTTTGCACCATCTCGGCATACAGACCGCCATCAGCACCGAAGTTGATGTCCTCAAAGAAGATGCCATACATTGTTGGCTGAATCACTGCACCTGGCTTGTTGGCTTGCACCAGTAGTTGGCGCTGCGCACTTGCGGTCACTGCAAATGCCGCCGCAAGAATAAGTGTTGCAAAAGTTTGTTTTCTCATGTTTCAATTATGATTGTTGTTATGGTAGTCATTTACCTGTCTGCCCGGGATTTTCACGGGATGTTGGCAGCAAACTGAATGAGAACGAGCGGTTTCCGTATGTCACCCTGTATTGTGGCAGGGCTTCGGCATTCGGACTCCAAGTGTCTATTCCACCCACGCCAGCATGTTCTCCATCGATGAATAGGTTGGTGAATTTCGACTTCGGCATCTGTGACGAGTGTCGCTGTGCCTTGTTGTCTCCCTCATCCAGTGTCTCCACATCATAATGCAGCGCACTGGCAGTGAAAGGCACCCCTGCCTGCACGAGGAAACCCTCGTTGGCTGAGTTCAGCTGCCTCCACCACCTGATGTCGGTCTTGGTGCCTGTCTCCTGTGGTCTTACGTATGGATAGAACTGCTCGTCGGCAGTCTGGTTGTATATCCCTATGCGCTGTGACAATTTGCGGTCGGCATAATTCTCCACTGGTCCACGGCCATAGAACTTGCTGTTGTCCAAGTCGTATGGCATCTGCATCACCATTCCAAACCTCAATGGGTTGCCAACCTTTGCTCCCTCTTCGGTCTTCATGTCCTCTGTAACGACAATGGCGCCATTGGCATTTACCACATAGGTCATCGTCAGGGTTGCCTTGACATCTGGCATGGCATACCTTGCTGTCACCACCACCTCTTTAAGTTCCACGTTGCCGTATTTCGAGGTCCTCTTCTTGGCGGTCAATTCCTGCAGGTTCATGGTTGGATTTCTCCATGCCTTGTATCTTCTCTGCAGTCCCGCTCCCATGTCGTTATCGGTGACTGCTCTCCAGAAATTGGGTTTCATCATGCCACCATCACCAAGGAACGACTGTCCGTCAACAACGTATTTGCATAAGAAACCGGTGTTCTTGTCGAATTCCACATTCACGCCATCAGAGGAAAGGCCAATGACGGGAGATTTCTTGCTATTTGAGATTTTCAGCGACTTTTTCCAAGGCGCGGTCATCTTGGTGTCTATCGAGAACTTGTTAACCTTGAGTTGCTCGTATGCAATTGTCTGTCCTGCCTCCATGAGTGGCTCTGCATTCTTCAGCACGAAGTCGATGTTGAGCATTGGCTCTCCTTCGTAAGCGGCTGACAGGTCAACAGGTATTAGCACATCTTTGAATTCCTTTGGCTGCACGTCAAGTTGTGCTATCTCTCCTGTCTTGGTTGGCACACCTCCAACCATCAGGGTCCAAACGAGTTTCACATTGTCGAGGTTTTTGAAGAAGAACTCGTTGCGTACTCTCACTTTTGTCTGTCCGTTTTCCTCGCCTATCAAGGTAGCCCACACATTCTGGTAGAAATATCCCACTTCATATAGGTGTGGATTGGGCTTTCTGTCAGGACTGACAAGTCCATTGCAGTTGAAGTTGTTGTCGGATGCATCGTATGTGTTGTAGTCGCCTCCATACGTATATATGTCCCTGCCTTGTGCATCCTTGCCATGGAGAGCCTGGTCAACGAAGTCCCAGATGAAACCACCTTGGAACTTTAAGTGTCTTCTCACCAAGTCCCAATATTCCTTGAAACCACCGCACGAGTTGCCCATGGCATGGCTGTATTCGCACAATATGAGTGGTTTTTGGTCTTCTGGCTTCTGGCTCATGGCATATTGTTCACACCATCTCTGACTTGGGTACATCGGACACCTGATGTCGGTGTTGGCGCCAGAGCCTGCTTGCTCCCAATGCACTGGCCTGCTGAGGTCCACAGACTTTATCCACTGGTAGGCTGCGGTGAAGTTTGGTCCATCCACCGTCTCGTTGCCAAGCGACCATATTATGACGCTTGGGTGGTTGAAGTTCACACAGACATTGTGCTGGTTGCGTTGAAGTATCTGCAGGGCGAACTGCGGTTTCTTAGCCTCGGAGTCTTCACGGTAGCCGAAGCCATGCGACTCCTGGTTTGCCTCGGCGCAAAGATATATTCCATATTGGTCGCAGAGGTCATACCATACCGGGTCGTCGGTATAGTGGCATGTACGCACGGCGTTGATGTTGAATCTCTTCATCAACTTGATGTCTTCTATCATGCGCTCCCTTGACACCACATAACCTCCGTCGGGGTCGAGTTCATGCCTGTCAGCTCCCTTGATGTAAATGGGCTCGCCATTCACCAGCATCACGGCACTCATCGACTTGTGTATCTCTACCTTTCTGAATCCCACCTTCTGTGGTATTGCCTCGTATGCCGTATAGCGTGCCGTGGGGGTTGTGGGACACACCACCAAGGTATAGAGATAAGGAGTCTCGGCAGACCATTTGTGTGGGTTTTCCATCTCGATGGTGGTGGAAGTAACACCTTTCACCTTATCCAATGTCTTCAAGGCAACCGATTTTCCATCCGCATCGAAGAGCTCGAAAGTGAGGTTGCATAGTCCCTCCACATCCACCTTGACGTCAAGCACGCCATCGCGGTAGTCATTGAGCAGGTCGGGGGTGATGCGTATGTCGTTGATATGGACTTTCTTGTCACGGGCATAGAGGTAGCTGTCTCTTGCCACGCCCGAGAGCCGCCAGAAGTCCTGGTCCTCGCAATATGTGCCGTCGCACCATCTGAACACCTGGAAAGCCATCAGGTTGTCGCCTTTCTGGAGATAAGGCGTGATGTCAAACTCTGCCGCCATCTTGCTGTCCTCGGAATAGCCCACGAAATGTCCGTTGACCCAGAGGTACATGCACGAGGTGACCGAACCGAAATGGGCTATCACCTGTTTTCCATCCCAACTGTCGGGGATGTGTATCGTGCGTCTGTAACTGCCAACATGGTTGTCGCGTGTGGGCACCTCTGGTGGCTTGCTCTCGAAATGTCCTCTCCATGGGAACCCGATATTCACATAGATGGGGTCTCCATATCCATTGAGCTCCCACATTCCAGGCACTTTCATCTTGCCCCAGGACTTGTCGTCATAATCCAGGGTGTAGAAGTTGGTAGGTCTTTGGTCGGCATGCTCCACCCATTTGAAATTCCACTCTCCCTCTATCGAGAGGTAGTTTTCAGAAGCCTTCATGTTGCCTTCTCTTGCCACCTGGATGTTCTCGTATGCGAAGAACGACGTATGCGGCTTAAACCTGTTGATGTCGTTCACCTGCATGTCGTGCCATTCAGTGAACGTAGGTTCGTTGTCTGCCATTGCCATCACACCGGGGATGGCTAATGCGAGCAAAAAGAATAGTCTTTTATTCATTTTTGTATGTTGTTTAAGGTATGTTTATTTTTCTATGTATCTCACATATTCACAAGCGGCAAGCAGGAAGGCACCCACCCCGAAGTTGGCTTGGCTGTTGGCATCCACCACCTGACCGGGTATGGCTTTCTCGCCTATGGGTTGCACATATCCCACCTTCCCGTCTGCTTGCAGCGCTGTCGTGGTGAGGTATTTCCACGCCTTTTTGATGACGGGCTTGAACTGCTTCTTGGACAGCACCCCATTGTTCACGCCCCATAATATCCCATAGGTGAAGAATGCCGTGCCACTGGTTTCTGGTCCTGGTGCTTGTTCCGGGTCCATCATCGAACGTGTCCAGTATCCTTCCTTCTGCTGCAATCCGGCAACGGCATTTGCCAGTCTCACGTATTTATCTACGAAGAACTGCCTGTGAGCATAACTCTGGGGCATGTCCTTGAGCACCTTGGCAAGTCCGGCGAGCACCCATCCGTCACCACGCGCCCAGAAGTCTTTCTTCCCATTAGCCGTCTTGTGTTTGGGATAGACATACTTGCCGTCGCGGAAATATATGCCTGTCTCCTTGTCGAGCATGACGCTGTCGGTATAGAGGATGTTTTCATATAGCTTGTCGAGGTATATCTCGTCACCAGTGAGCTTGTACATCTTTGTCATCACCGGCATCACCATGTATAGGGCATCAGCCCACCACCAATAGTCGTTGGCTTTGGAATGTGCCTCATAGCCCATCACCTCCTTGGCGCGCGCTATGCGTTTTGCTGGATTGTCGTGCAGCGGCACTCTCTTCTTTCCTGCTGCCGGCTGTCCGAAAGTGCCCATGACATCCCAATAAAGGTCGATATATGTCTGGAAACATATCTGCCAGTCGCCAAAGAGCACATGACGCTGGTCTTCTCCATAAGTCTTGTATTCCCACAATGACGGATTGGTCTCCGTGGCTCCCATCCAGTTGTTGTGCTCAGCCCATAGCAGGGAATAGTCCAAGTATCGTTGCTCTCCCGTCAGCAAGTAAGCCTCCATATTGCCGGTATGGTATGCGGCATTATCCCAGAAAGCATGCACCTCGGCAGGATGGTTGGTCTGCCAATATGTGTTCACCTTGTCGATGATGCCTATCACCTTTTGTGCCTTCTTGCAGTGCGTGGCTGCCATGGCGAAGGTAGTCATCAAGGCAGCGAGGCACACCATTATTGTCTTTTTCATATCGGGGTGTTTTGTAAAAGGATTCAGTGAATCATGTATCACCACTTGTCGGGTGTCTTTGGGTCGTCTGCCCATCGATGGTCTTTGGGGAATGGTTGTCCGCCCCATGCCTTGATCTGCGTCCAGGGCAGAGGCTCATCTTTCCAGAATGGATGGTCGGCTGGCAGTCCAAGGGGCATGAACGCCAATGATGTCATGTACAGGCTTCCGTTGTTGGTGTACCAGTCGGCTGTCTCTGGCTGCTTTCCGCAGAACCCGATGGTGAGGTAGCCACCGCTGTTGTAGTTGTCTTGATAGTCGTACATACGATGCATCACCTTTGTCAGTGCCGCACGCACTTGTCCGTTGGGCAGTTCAGCAGGCAGCGTCTGATACCATGCCATGAGTGCCAATGGCTGCATGGCAGCCAACCTGTATGGCGTGCTTCTGCCAATGACGGGGAAGGTGCCCTCTGGCGAGATGAAGCGTTCGAGAATGATGGCAAACTTCTGTGCTCTCTTGAGTGCCCTTGCATGGTATTTCTTGTAGTCTATGCGTGTGTTTGCCTTGGCATCCACCATTGCCTGCAGCGTTTCGAGATACATGGCATGGAAGACATAGCTGGTGTAATAGTCGAATGCAAAGACTGGGCCATCGGCATACCACCCATCGCCCACATACCACTCTTCCACCTTGCGGCAGGCGGTATTGACACGGAACTCGTCGTAGGGCGCTCCTGCCTTGGCAAGAAAACTCTCTATCACTGATGAGAAGAGGAACCAGTTGGTGTAGGGTGGATCTACTCGCCGCAGACCGGTGAACTCCTTCACATACCGCTGCTTGGTGACCTCGTCGAGGGGCAACCAAAGACTGTCGTATGCTCTTAAGAAACTTTCTGCCACGTATGCGGCATCCACAAGTGCCTGACCTGCTCCCTGCCACAACAGATAGTCGGGTGACGCTGGGTCAACGGCGTTCTTGTAACTTGCCAATGCCCACTCACGAAGCTGCTTCCGCTGAGCCCCTTCTGGCGTGTCATCATCGGGCAACGACAACCAGGGGGCGATGCCTGCCATGAGCCTTCCGAATGTTTCCATAAACACCACCTTGCGGTTGCGGTTGTCGAAACTCGGACTATATTCGGTCATCATGTTTTTTTGCAACTCGCCTTTCGCCATGTTCTCAAGCACGGGACGTGCCATCTTGTATGCTTCCGACACCCAGTATTCCCGGTCGGTCTGCTGCACTTTCTTTGGCTTGGCTGCATCTACCGAAGACCATGGCAACATGACTGCCATCACGAGCAATAGCGCCCTGCTAACAATGCTTTTCATATTCTCTGTCATTAGGTTTTGCGTAATTTCTTGCAAATATACAAAAAATCGCTACCAACCGCAAAGAATCATTAAAAAATCAAGCAAAGTCACAAGAAATGGATGGAATAATAATAAGTGCACCTACTTAACAAACAAAGACAGGTCACTTTTGCCATCCATTAGCTACGGCAGCGGCCATCGCATTTAATGCCATGCACATGTCACGAGTCAGAGGGATGCGCTGGTTCTCATGCGGCCATGGAGCGAGAATGAGGAAATGCCCTTGTGCGCAGGCTTCATAGTACTGATGACCTGGTCTGGAAAATTCATTGAAGCCCCAAGGGGTAAGAAAAATGAGAGGCAGACAGGCATCAAGTGCCGCCCTCATCAC
>ONAG01000098.1 GCA_900315745.1 uncultured Prevotellaceae bacterium | reverse complement strand
GCGTCGGTCAAGGTGATTGTTTTCGGTTCCTCTTCTTGGGCTAAAGCAGTTGTTGCCATCAGGATGGAACATGCCATTATCAGTGTAAACTTTTTCATAACGCTTACAATTGTGGATTTATCAGCAAATATATGATTCTTTTTCCATATAGATAGGAAACAGGCGGAAAGACTGCACGGGCTGTCTTGTTTTAACATTTTTTGACTATTGTCCTCATCAAAACAAGGCATCTTTATTATTTTGTCATCTTTCAAGATGCTTTGGCGGGAATGCCTCGAGAAGCGAGTTTTGGAGTTGGGCGTTGTTTGTCGCTGTTGTCTCAGGGATATTGTTCGGTGTGGCAGCGATGCTTGCCTTCGTCCGTTGTTGAGAGGCCGGAATCACCCCAACGCCACAAAAGAGCTTTAGGTTGTTTTTTCCTAAAACTTACTTGCATCGCCATCATATTCCTCATCATCGGATGATTGTTTCTTGGACAAACGCGAACACGCTTCACATAATCCATCTTCATCTAAATCCAAAGGCCGGAAAAAACTCTTGATGTTGCGAGCAGCTATTGTTTGTTCGTTATTCGGATTTTCAACAATAAACCTGTCATATCCTTGACAATGGCATAGCCAACACTCGTTAATCCATTTGTTGAGTTTGGGATACCTCCGCATATATAAGGCTCTGTCTTTTTCCTTTCCCATGATTGAAGATGATCATTGATTGAGGTTTTTCGATGCAGTAAAATCGTATCACGCACATTCGCATGCAAATATACAGTTTTTCTCTGAATTTGTAATTCAGCGAATATCATAAAAAATCATTTACGGCTTCCAATCCACTCAATTGGCTGGGTTCGATCATCTTTCCTGTTTTTGTTCTTCTAGGCTTGTTCCTTCTTTTCTGTCTGCTTCCCACGCTGTCAGTGACAGTCCGCAGCAGGTTATCATCCTTGTATTGTCATTTTCCCCCTTCTATTTCTGGTGGGTGCTTACCATCCAGCCTTGGTCGTTGCACTCTCTGGCATGGATGACACACCACCAGAGATTCCTTTGCCTTACTGTTATGCATATTTGGCATTTACGGCAGCAGTTTGCCTGCTATATGTTGCTTTTTTAAACAATGTGACAAAAGAATAGTGGGATGAGGGCAGGACTTGTCTCTTCCATGCTGGCTATCAGGTGTCCGTCACAAGCTGGCTGAAGGTTACGGCGATGATTATGGCGCTCTTCCTCATTGCAGCCGAAAACCATACCTATTCCACCTCTTTTGACATCTCCCAGGATCCTGTTTGCAAATCCGTTGACGTGGCACCATGGGGGCGGAACTTGAATTGGGCGGTCTTCGTACCTGAATATGACTGCCATTCCAAAGTCAGCGTCTCAATCCCTGAATGATTCTCAGCTGTTATCCAGTCAGCCAGCTTGAAGGCGACGATTGCGTCACCGACTCGTCCATTGACATCACCTTTGGCGTTATGGTAGAGGGTAAAGTAATTTGGAGTGTTGACATCCGTGCGATGAACAAGGTTGACGATGTGCTTGACGTTTCCTCCCCATCTTGTACGGATGCGAAGTGTGAGATATCCGTCTTCGACCAAGGTCACCCAATCGTCAATGATTTCCAATGGGTCTGAACCATATTTCTGCAGATTCTCCTCGGCACTGCCAAAACCTTCTATCATGGGCTTGGTGAGAATGGAGTCAATCCAGTTGACATACACGCAGCTAATGCCTCCGAAGATTCCACCTTTCTCCAATTCTTCCTCTGTCGGCTTTCTGTAGTTCACCAGTGCGCGCACCTCCTTGCTGCCGAATGGCGACTGCCGCATGTTGACAGGCCATAGTTGAGTGCTGTCGTTGAGCTGCATGCGGAACGCCGTGTCGTCGGCATTGGGCTTGACCGTCACAAGGGCATTGGGCTGTTCTACAGGACAAATCACATGACGCGGACAATCGTCGTCATCATCCCAGCAGGATTGGAAGGAAAGGGTTATGGCCATCATTCCAAGTCCCATCATCATCAAACCTATTTTTCTCATTTTTTGTGTCATTTTGAATTTATTCTATGATAATAACATATCAACCATCGAAATCTTGTATGTGGAATTGTTAAAAATGAGAATGGCAGCCTGATTATTCCGTAATTGCATTTTTTTGCTTACTTTTGCACATGAAAGAATCAGTTAGAAAGTAAGAATTCAGAGTATGTTGGGCGACATCGTTGTTCGCCTTCATGACGAGAAATAATATGGTTGAAGTAGGATTGAAACATACGAGTGAGCTGACGGTCACGGATGCCGTCACCGCTGTCAGGATGGGTTCAGGTGACATGCCGGTGTTGGCCACCCCAGCCATGATGGCTTTGATGGAGAATGCCGCCATGCTCGCCGTGGCTGATGAGTTGCCCGGGGGCAGCACGACGGTGGGTGGTCATATCGCATCCTCACATTTGAGACCCTCGAAGATAGGTGATGTCGTCAGGGCTGTTGCCGAGGTGACGAAGGTTGACGGCAGGAAGATAGAGTTCAATGTGTCCGCCTATTCAGGTGATGTCCTCCTTGGTGAGGGTACGCACCTGAGGTTCGTCGTGGACAGGGAAAGGTTTATGTCTAAAATATGAGCATATGGAAAAGAAAGCCGATGGTCTGTTCCTGGATTTGGTGAGGAGCAGGTATAGCTGCAGGAGTTACCAGCCTGCAAGTGTCGAACGTGAGAAGTTGGACTATGTCATGGAGTGTGTCCGGCTGGCTCCTTCTGCATGCAACAAGCAGCCTTGGAGATTCCGGGTTGTCAGCAGCGAAGAGGACAGGAGGAAACTATGTCAGTGCTACAATAGGGAATGGTTCGCCACCGCTCCTGTCTGCATCATCGCCTCCGTTCTCCATGATGAGGAATGGGTGCGAGCCGACGGCAAGCACCATGGTGACATTGACATCGCCATCGCCGTGGAGCATCTTTGCCTGGCGGCTGCGGAACAGGGGCTTGGCACATGTTGGGTCTGCAACTTCGATGCGGAACTGTGCAAGAGCCTCTTTGGCCTTGGTGAAAACGAGGAAGCGGCAGTTTTGATACCTCTTGGCTATCCTGCTGACGAGCCGAAGGAGAAGAAGCGCAAGTCCATGGAAGAAATAGCAGGATGATATGGAGTACAGGAAAATAGGAGACAACTATTATGTCCGTATGGACAGAGGGGATGAGATTGTCGGCAGTCTGCTTGAGATTTGCGAGAAGGAGTCCATACCGTCTGCCGTTTTCTCTGGCATCGGCGGTTGCCAGCGTGCCGAGTTGCAGGTGTTCATTCCCGAGACCGGGAGTTTTGAGACAGAGGTGCTGGAGGGGATGCTTGAGCTTGTTTCCATCAACGGCAACGTGGTGAGGGATGATGACGGCCAGCTGTTCCATCACACCCATGCCTTGTTCTCATACAAGCGCGACGGGCAGCACGGCATGGCGGCCGGGCATCTCAAGTCCACCACCGTGCTTTACACGGCAGAGATAGAGCTGCGTCCCACTGTGGGTGGAGCTATCGGTAGGAAATATGACCCCGAAACGGGAACCGGTTTCTGGGCTTTTGACAAGTGACACGTTCACAAGCTGATCTTATGATGACCTTATTTGAAGAACGTGACTTCGTGGATTGTGTTGACTTAAGTTGTCAATGATTTACGTTGAGCACTCAGTTTGTCCAAGGTACTCTGCTCGTTTTGTCTCTCTATGATTGCCATGCTTACTAGCTTCTTTTATTTCTCATTTTCCTTTTCAAGATTTCCTTCTCTATGCCGGGCAATGAGGCTACGAATTTCTCAAAACGAACCTTACCCATACGTTCATAGAGCGCACGCCCCAACTGATAGACTTTTGTCTGTAGCAACTCGGGCATATATCCGTTTGGATTAGAGTCTGCATTGCGGGCGTTCTCAATAGCATCGAGCATCAACGGCAGGTACTTGATATAGTAATAGCCGCCCTTCTCAATCTTATCGAGCGCTTGCTTGGCATCGTTGGCGGTCTGAATGCCGAGGCCTGATAAATCTGTCCGCTTGTGGTACAGAAGCCAAATCTCAATACTGGGATTGCTGATGACCAGATGCCAGTTGTCTTTCTGGGCACAGAACGCATGAAGTTCTTCTATCTGCTTCTGCGGCCAACGGTCAACATCGATGACGCACCATAGCGAGTCACCATCCTCGGCACTCAACTGATTCTTGCTGATATACGCCTTGACCTTCTCCAGCACTTTCGAGGGCGAAGAGGCTTTGCGCTTTTCAGATGCGTCCTCTTCGTCCGATGTCTCAGGTTCGATAATATCAACCTTTATACGGTCTATGCCATCGAAAAGCCTGAAGTAGTCGGGCTCACGCTCGGTTCACTCTGTTGCTATGGCAAACAGGGAATAGTCGCGAACCTTCTCCTGGGGAACCTCCCTCGTATAACCTCTAACCTTGAATCCCATCTCACTCCCAGCTTAATTCGTTGAAACGTGCCAGGAAAGGAATGGCGCCGAAGCGTCCGTTGAGGTAGCCTTTCTCCAAATCCAAGTCTGCACGTGGCTTGAATTCGTCGAGCGTGTAGAGGTGGGTGTTCTGTGTCTCGCGGTCTTTCTCGGCAAACCAGATCTCGTCGTTGCGGAACACCTGTCCGTCGAGCAGCCCCGCATCGTGGGTGGTAAAAATCAACTGGCCCTTCATGTTCTTGTCGGTGACAATACGAGAAACCAGAGCCCGTAACAGCGTGGGATGCAGGCTTCGGTCCAGTTCGTCGATGACGTAAGTGCAGGCCTCGCTCTTAACATTCTGCACCATCGGCACGAAGTCGAAGATGCGCTGGGTGCCGTCCGACTCTTCCTTCAGTTCGAAGTCATAGAGGCTGTCGTTTACCTTATGCAGTGCCTTGACGCGACGCACGAAATACTTGTTTCCTTCTCGGCGCATGCTGACGGTGAAGGCACCCGTGTCTATCATCACCTCTTCCTGTCCCTCCGGTGAACGGGAAAGGCGCTTGACAATGCCATCCACGCCCTGCATCAGTTCGGGCCATTCCGAAATGCTCTGCTTGAACGACTCGATATCCTCGTCCTTCAATGTCAGTTCATTGATGCCGAGGTCTAAGGCCGAAATGAGTGCTTCGGACTGCGACTTGAAACCCTCGTCGGAATACCTGTTGTCGAAAATGGAGGTGGAACGGGTCTCAGGGAAGATGACGTGCAGTTTCGTTGTCAACCACAAGAAAGCATCCGTAATCTGGCCGTTCTTCACCACGTCATGTTTCGACAGCATCAGTTCGTTACCCTTCAGCAGGTTGTCCTCCAGCAGTGAAACCAGCAGTTTTGTTTTCTGTGCATCCTTTTTCCCTGACTTCAGATTGATGCTCGTCTTACCTGTTTGTGCATCATATTTGCGTTCAAACACGCACACAGGATTTTTTATAGTGGAATACAACCATTCCTCCATGCAGAGGTTACCGTGATAGCTCACCCCGTATGAATACTGGTCTGACTCCGTGCCAAACTCCACCTCAATGGATACAGGCATTTTGGGGTCGTTATACTTGTTGGCATCCTTGAAGGCGGTGGGAGGCAGAATTCCCATCGCAACCATGGTCTGGAGTCGGCCAAGCGCCTTTACCAGACACGATTTGCCGGCACCGTTGGCACCGTAAATCACAGCTGTTCGCAACACATTGGCTCCTCGGCCTTGGTTATGCACATGCCAGTCCTTCCTTCGGACATTGGATGACGGCAACATTGTGAACTCTGTTTCCTGTCCGTATGACCTAAAATTCGTTGCAATAATCCTAATTAGCATATCGAAATGTATTAAATATGTCGCAAAGTTACGAAAAAATCGTAATAGAACAACGTTTTTCTAATACTTTTTGGACATTTTAACCGTTTTATGAAGAAAAAACATGAAAATATTCCTTTCAGCCGTTTCGTTCCGATGATGGACAGCATGAGAGACTGCTTTTTGTTTGGCTCCCATGCATGGGAGAAAATCAAGAGAAGGATCGAAGAGCGATAGGTTCTTTATTGTATTGATTGAAAAGCCGTTTATTTAATTGTCATCCAAAATATTTTTGTTTACTTCCAGGATATAGCCACGTTTCTTTAATGACACGATGGAGACAGTGGTGTCTGGGGCAAGCATTTTCCGGATGTAGGTGATCTGCACGTTGAGAGCAAGGGAATTGGCGTAACTGTTGTTTCCCCATACGGTTTTCAGTATGGTATCCCGCTCTACGGTCTGACCGATATGTCCAGCCAGGATGTCAAGGATCTCAGTCTGCCGGGCAGATAGATGGTGTACTGTCCCCGCATGTTCAATCGTGGAGAGGTTACTGTCGAAGATGGTCTGGCCGATAATCATGCGTGATGGTGACGCTGGCCGGCGATGCTCGAAACGCTCTCTCATCTTGGCAATCAACTCTTCAGGATAGAACGGCTTGGGGATGTAGTCATTGCCTTTCAAGTCGAATCCCTTCAGCCGGTCTGACTTTTCCGTTCGGTCGGTGAGGAAGAAGATGAGGACGTCACGGTCCTGTTCACGAATCATCCGGGCCAGCCCGAATCCGTCTATAATGGGCATGTTGACATCGAGTAGCACCAGATCGGGACGGCAGGCAACGTACATCTCCCATCCCGCACGCCCATTCTCGGCATAGACGACCTCATAGCCCTCCACCTCCAGGAACTTTTGCAGCAACTCGGAATTCTGAAGGTCATCGTCAACAAGCAAAACCTTAATCCTTTCCATCTGTTTGTGGTATTAAAATCGTGAACGTGGAACCTTCACCCTCAACACTGTCAAGGCTGATTCTGCCACCGTGTGCCTCCACCAGCAACTTCACGTAACTCAGTCCAAGGCCGATGCCGGGGATGGCCTTGTCTTTTGCCGTATCGCCTCGGTAAAACTTGTCAAACACATATCGTAGGTCGGCCTTTGCGATGCCGATGCCATCATCGGCCACGGTGATTTGCAACTGTCCGTCCTCACGCATCATGTAGTCAATCCTGACCGTCACCGTCTTTTCAGAATATTTGATGGCATTCTCCAGCAGGTTGCAGACTATGTTGGACAAGTGCATACGGTCGGCCCGTATCTCCAAATCGTCCTTGGCCACAATCTCCATCTTCACCTCCTTGTCCGACGGGATATTCTGCTTGCCGATACATTCCTCTATCAAACTACGCAGTGAAAAGCGAGACTTCACCAAAGGAATTTCGGTTGAATCTCCGAATGTGATGTCACGCAGTTTCGAGAAATAAGATGTCAGGTTGTCCAACTCGTTATGGGAGCAGCTCAGTATTTTCTGCTTGCTCTCCCTGTCCTGTATCATCCGTTCGTTGCCCATAAAAGACACACACATCTTCAGCGTCGATATGGGCCGCTTCAGTTCATGAATCATCGTGTGAAGGAACTCCTGCCGGATGGCCTCTATGTGCCGCTGCTTGCGGATGGTCAAGATCTGGTAGGCAAGGCAGAAGATGAGTACAAATGAGAGCAGAAGGGCAATCAACAGCGTATTTGCCATTCGTCTGATGACAGACGACGTTTCAATGGCCACTTTCACCACCACCTGTTGTCTCTCAAAGATGTTGTAGGGGAAAGAGACCGTCATCACAGGTCGCCAGACAGAAGTGTGGGGATGCATCGATGATTTCCACACCATTGTGTCAGTCTCCATGGTAGTGATGCTTTGCGCCGTAATCCCCTTTGAACGCAGCATGCTGTCGATTCGATCCGTCTGGAAAGGATGCTTATGGTCGGCAATGAAACGGTCAAGTGCATCCACAAAGTGAGTGGTTATGGAATCGTCCATGTTGTCGCACGTAAATTCGAAGATTTCTATGCCGTCATCACTTTCAGGTGATTTATTTCTCTGATGATTGGTTATGTAGTCCAAGAGGTATGTCGAGGCATCCATATCTTTTGGAATGGAGACAGAGTGTTTCAACGTGTCGAGAACATAAACATCATACGCCCAAGTGGAGCCTTTGTTTTCTTTTTGGTTGTCTATTCTTCTGAGGTGATTGCCGTATACTTTCTTTGGCAGAGGCAACGCCTTTCTCTCAGCAATGTCTTCATCAACACAGGCAGAAACGGTTGTATAAACTTCACTTTCGTACTCTTCTAACGATAGCAGGTAGCGGTTATACAGCCAATAGCCTTGTACGATGCAATAGGCAATGATGACGCAGATGGTCAGGCAGTGGATAAATTTGATTCTTCTTTCCATACCGCAAATTTACTCAATATATTCAGATTCCAATCTGAATGTATCCTAAAGATATGAAACAGTAATAATTCAGTAATAATTATTTTTCGATGGCATGCCATAATCGGCCTATCTTTGCACCCGATTGAACATGAAACTTATTTGTATGAGAAAGATTTTGATGCTTTTTTTGTTGGTCTTTCCGATGCTGTGTCTTGCACAGAGCATCGAAGTGAAGTATTCCGTATATTCAAAGCAGCGGAAGAAACAGATTGAGAAGATCTTGAGCAACAGTGAAAATCAAGGGCATAAAGATTTGTTTGCCGGCATGACGGCAGAAAAAGAAGATTCCTTCTGCCTGGTCATCAAGGACAGGCAATCTTCATATGTCCGTATGGAGCCTGAAGAAGAACTGAGTGATGACAACGGCCCTAAGATAGTTCTTGTCAGTGGAGATTACAGCGAGGAAGACCGCGCCGTTTACAAGGATATGACCAGCAAGACGATGGTGGAGGCGAAGGACCTGTTGGCTGTGACTTATATTGTGGAGTCGCCAGTTCCTCGCTATGACTGGAAAGTCTCTTCGGACAGCAAGGAGATCATGGGACTGAAATGCTATCGGGCCACACTGCATGATGTCGTTATGGCATGGTTCTGCCCGGAAATACCCGTAAGCGAGGGTCCCGATGTGTATGCGGGCTTGCCCGGGCTTATATTGGATTTGGAGGACGAGAAGTACGTTTATCGCTGCATGGCTATCGATACCAACTCCGGTTCGGAGATAGCCAAAGTGAAACGTGGAAAGAAAGTGTCGGCCAAACGCTTTGAGGAATTGAGAAAGCAGATGCTCGACAGGTAACGGCATTTATGAGATTTGTTCACCTTGTCTCCGCGTGGCTGTGTATAGCCGTCACTTCCGCAGCAGCAAGCGGCAAGCCCGTCAAGGGTGTTGTGAAAGATGCGCAGACAGACAGCTGCATCGCCTATGCCAATGTCATGGCATATGCGCTGCCCGACAGCATGCTGCTCGGCTTTGCCGTCACCGACGAAGCGGGAATGTTCTCGCTGGATGCTCTGGTCTTTGACCGCTTGATGCTGAAGGTGTCGTGTCTGGGTTACAAGGCAGCTGAAGTCGAGGTTTCATCCACCCATGACGGTGTATGCATCACCATGCAGCCTGACGAAATGATGCTGAAGAACGTCGTTGTGAAAGGACGCATGTCTGGCATCAAGGTTCGCGGCGACACGATTGACTATTACTTCCAGAACTATACGGACGGTTCTGAAAAAGTGCTGAAGGATATTCTGAAGAAACTACCTGGAATGGATGTAGACGACAAGGGGAGAGTAACTGCGAATGGGGAAGCAGTGAAAAAGATTCTCGTCAACGGGCAGGACTTTTTCGGAGACCATGACGAGCAGATTGCCAACAATCTTCCCTCTGACTATGTCGATAAGATTCAGTTGCGGAAGAATTATAGCGAGTACTCCTTTTTGGAAGGCTTCAAAACCCGTAAGTCAACCGCCCTGAATGTGACCATCGACTCGTTGCATTCCGGTAACGTTACAGGAAATGCGGAACTGCTTGGAGGTTATCGTGACAAGTACAGGGTTGCGGTCAACCTCTTCTCCTTTGGAGACAAGATGATGTGGGGTGCCAATGCCAAGGTGTTCAATACCGGTGAGGAAATGATGACCTTGGAAGACTACATCAAGCTGCTGGGTGGGGTGAAAGACTATGCGCAGGCTTTCGTCGGTGCCGACAAGACGATTGACAACGGTCTTTCGCCTGTGTCATACATCAGCAACAGCATCAACACCTGTCAGCGGACAAACGGGGTGGCATCTGCGAACGTGGCCTGGAATCCCAATGAGCATGTCAAGGTGAATGCTTATTATCTCTTCAACCATGAACAAAACAAGGGCAATTATGACATCAATCGGGCTTACTTGGGAAGGGATGTCGTGGAGAGGATGAGGAGGACAACTGACACAAGACACGGCTTTCATCATTTGGGGTTTAACATAAAAAACTCGCTGAGGGGTAATGCCGCTATAGACTGGAAGTTGACGGCGTCTGCCATGCCTCAGAAAAGCAGGAACAACCTCGGTGTCTATTCGTGGGACGAGAACACGGATGTGTGGAACCTCAGCAGTCATCTTGCTTTTGCAAAGATCTGGAACAACCAAGACCTTCTATCCGTCAGTTCACAACTCGTATATAACAATTGTCATCGGTCTATTGACGTGGAGTCTGTCGACAGTCTCTTGTATATGCAGGAATGGCAGATTTATTCGGCATCCCAAGATCAGCGCACGACCTTGCTGGACCATTTTCTGACCGCTTCCTGGGTACATCGGCTTACCAAAGCATGGCAGTTCAAGATGAGTACAGCCTGGAACTTGATCCGTTCTGCGATGACGATTTCTCCGTCTGCGATTGACTTTGTCCAAATCCGTAACGACTCGGCCCAACCTGAGCAAGCTCGGTTGGCTCACCCTGCATCATCCTTTCTGCCTGTCGCTGAAAGGGATGAGGAGACAACCCATCTGTATGGCTACGGACTCTCGATACAGAAGAAAAAGGGCTTGTTTCGCCTAGATGCCGGATGTGACATGGTCTATGTCAGGCAAAGCCATTCCACAGATAAGATAGCCATATTACCCAATGCTTCTATTGAGTTGGCATTGAGTTCAATCAACACCCTGACATTGTCTTACAGCAGTGGCTTTGAGAGGGATGACAGTTATTTCGCCCATGGGACAGTACTCAATGACTATCGGCAGCTGACCATCCTTGATGGCAGGAGTGACCTTCTGCACAAGCAACATACTTTGTCGTTCAGCAGTCACTACTTCAATATTCTGTCAGACTTCACATGGATTACTTCACTCGGATGTTCTTTTTCGGAGAATCCGTATTTCTTCAGTTACGAGAGCCATGGAAACACCACGATTGCCTCACTGATGCAATCAAATCGCAATCAAGTTTCCCAACATGCGTACATCAACATCAAGAAGGGGTTCGCGTTCCCTTTGGTTCTGTCGCTGAAAACGACGCTGTTCAATAGTCTTTATCAGACAGCCTATAGTCAGCAGATAAGCAACAACCGTCATTCCCATGCCGAGGGTGATGTGTCTCTGACCAGCAAGTACAAGACTTCGTTGCTCAATGGTGAGGTAGGCTTTCGTTTCCGTTTCCAGCAAAGCAAGCTGGGACTCACCTCCACAATGTTGAACTTGATGTCTTACGAGGCATACGTCAGACCGTTTCTTGTCAAAAAAGGGAAATGGGATGTCAGCCTGCCCATGACATATATTCATGACCAGTCTGGTGCCCGGCGATTTGGTTATTTTGATATTGGCGTTCAGGCCAGTTACAAGAAAGGTCGTTGGTCTTTCTTCGCCGATGGGAAGAACCTGTTGAACACTAAACGATTTGAGCGTATCAGCGTCAGTGCGGAAAAAGATTATTCTGAAACCATCGTGGAAAGCCGACTGCCTGGCTACATCGTCATTGGCCTGAAAAAGATGTTTTAGATTTTATTTTTTATGCAAAACAGGAGGCAGAAAGAATTATTCGGACCGGCTGAGTTCTGACCGATTCCTACCGCCGTTTTCGTTCCTTTTGGCCCTTAGACACACCCATGTTTCCATAGGTAGGCGGCATACGGACAGGTTTGAAAACCTGCAAACACTACTCCCACACTATGTAAAGTACTTCTTTCACCCTTGGCTCTTGCGGATGCAGAGGCTGCCGCCTCTTACCAATTGACTACTCGTTTCGTTTTGGTGCTTTCCTTGCGGTACTCACCCCATCCACGTATTGCAGTGGAACAACCGTATTGTCGTACGGGAGTGCACAACACTTTTGCTGATGCGAATGAAGAATGGATGTAGAAAGGTCCACCTTCCCATGTGTCTCTTTAGGAGATGCGGTTGTGCTCGTGTCCTTCGTACCTTTTGAGTACCTTAGAACCAACACCCCCTTGCCCTCGGCTGCCATGCCTACTGACTTCACAAGTCCTGCGCATCCTACTGTTTCCAGATCGTGCTGCCACACACAATCAACCCCGGGCGGGTTATAGGATAGGGACTGATGATTATCCACTCTCTAAGACTGGCAATCTTCGGGAGTCGATTTCACCCCATACGTTGTCGGTGTTACCACCCAAGTTGACTTGACAAGAGCCAACGTACCCTGCTTTGGGGTCTGCCCGACCTTAGTCCGTAGGATACTCGTACGTGATGGCTTTCTGGTGAACAGGTTTCCCTGCGCAACCTCCTTCTTTTGGAAAGGTTTGAAGGTCACTTTATAGCATTACTGCTTTATTCTGACGACGCGAAGCCCGCCGGTTGGTTTTATCAGGAAGAAGCCAACAAAGATTTTGCTTAGAGAATAAATTTCTCTTTTAAGCGTTCCATGACCTTAGGCTGTCTGTGTCGTTGGGACTTCACAACAGCATCCGGCATGGTATTTTTGATGTTTTGCAACAGTCGTTCAAAGATCGCTTTCAAAAATCTGGTGCAAAGGTAAAAAGCAAGTGCGCAGTCTTTCTGCGTAGTCGAAAATATTTTTGAAAAAAGTGATATTTTTGAGATTTGACAATTATAAAAACCATCACTACTGTCCAAGGGAAAAACCATCATATTTCCGTCTAATCAAGTGATTATAAACAATTTGCGGCGATTATTCCACTCGGTTGACGATAATTCCTTTTTTTTTGCAATCTATAAAGAAGCGCATGGTGTAGTATTGCAGGGCTGCGACAAGTTCTGGCATCCATTGGAAGGAGCAGACCATCTGCTCGTACATTTCTGCCTTGACCTGTTCGTCGGTGAATCCGTTTTCTTGTATGTAGATGATGACCGCAGCACGGACGATGCTCTCATTTATGACTGTGGTTGCAGTCATGGATGAGGATGGTGGGTGGCAAAGTTTAGGAATGGCGTCCTGCGATGTGCATTCCTTTCTTTGAAATGATGAAGCAGGTAGGAAATAATATCGCAGAAACGCCAATTGGTGATTATAGTCG
>ONAG01000017.1 GCA_900315745.1 uncultured Prevotellaceae bacterium | reverse complement strand
CTGCACAAAGCGCTTGTAGTCGTCCTCACTTATCATCGTTGAGATGTCGCTCTGCAATTTGGTCATCTTGCCGGGTGCCCAGGAAGAGAAATAGCAGAATGCCATCTCGTCGCCTTCGCGGATGATGTCGTAGAGCTCGTCGAATACGGTGAAGTATATGTCGTTGATGCGTTGCATCTGGCGTTCCACCTCTTCGGGACGCATGACGGTGTCGATGAGCACCTGGTCGGTGCCTTTCAGGGCTGCCAACACGTCGAGTCCTTCCATCAGGTCGGGCATGCCCACATAGTAGTGACCTTGTGAGCATTGCTTGCAGCAGCGTAGCAATTCCTTGTGAAGCAGATAGTTGGGGTGGTTGGTGTCAAATGGAATGGATGGGTCGAAATCAGGGTGGGGATGTATCCAGATGGTGTCCTCACCGCCTTCAAACACTCCACCGAGGATGGCAGCTAATGAACCTGGTCCCAATTGTGTGTTGGCGACGGGCAGGATGTCGGCTTTCAGCGAACTGTGTGCCACATACCAGTCGAGATAGCGGGCTCGCCATTCGGGGTCGAACCATTTCTGGTGGAGGTCACGTGGTGGGGGAGGGGGAGTGATGTCGTCATGTGCTGTCACGCCTTCCTGGAAATGCTCCCACATGTTGAGGACCACTCCCTGATGGTTCCACCAGTCAATATAGTGACGCTTGGTAGCTTCCATATTTGGTTTCCATGTATTCATCATAGAGTGCATTGGCAATGTTTTTTGCAAAAATAGCCAATTTTTTCTTTAGTTGTTTATGAAAAATCAATTAATTTTGCATGCGCATTGCGACATGAAGTTCGTCTTATCGCCAACAAGTATCAATGAAACTATGTGGAGTAATGGAAAATAGGGTGGAAAGCGATGTTACAAAAAAATGGGAAAAAACTATTTGGTATGCAAAATATCATCCCAAAAACAATCTTTTACCTTAAAAAATACCCATTGAATAGATTCTAATAGTCGCTTTTGATGTTGCAAATATATAAAAAAGGAACGTAAAATTCAATCTAACAAAACAATCATTAAGCAAAATGCCTTTTTTTATTGATTTATGTCAAGAACGATAATAATGAAATTGCGGAAAGGCGCTTGTTTTTGGATGATGTAATTTTAGAAAACTTAATGCATAAATATAATATATGATGAAGAAATTTGTAGCTTTAGCCTTGACCTCCTTGATTTGTTTGGGAGGCATGGCTCAAATTCAGACAAATGCTGGTGTGCAGTATCTGCAAAACAATGCAAAGGACATGTCAACTGACTTCTACGATTTGTCAAACACATATTTCTTGGCAGACAGTTTGGTGGATTTCAACACTCAGACTGCTACGGGCAAAGTGAATTGGAAGCGTTATAGAATGTCTCCAAGACAGGCGTTCAACCTTAACGGATATTGGCCTGTGAGGATGCAGATGCTCGACTTCCCTGACACGCAATATGACAATGACCCCAATTTGGGCATCAGGCTCGATTTCATAGATGAGAGAACGGTCAGGGTACGGATGTTCACTTCTCCCATAGAACCTGAAAATGGTGACCAAAACGACCCCATGTTTTCTGACGATTGCAAACGTCGTTTAGCTCTTGGTGGCAATGCTGCGTCCAAGGGATGGAAGGTCTCCGCGACTGATAATGCGATCACTTATAGAGGTAATGGCGGTTCGGTTGAAATACAGAAATATCCCTGGAGATTGGTGCTGAAGGATGCAAACGGAAAGGTTCTGACTCAGACAAGGGCAATTATTGACAATGACTCTACTCAGGTGAAATTGCTGCCGTTCAGCTTCATCAAGCGTGGTGCTGACAATTCTCGAAGCATAAACCCTGTTTTCTTGCTCTCGCCAGGTGAAAGAATCTATGGCTGTGGAGAGTCGTTTACATCGCTAAACAAGGTGGGGCAAAAAGTGCATCTCTATGTAACTGACCCTCAGGGACCAGAAACTGATGGCATGTACAAACCTGTACCTTTCTATTTCAGCAACCGTGGATATGGTATATTCATGCATACAAGCGCACCTGTGACTTGCGATTTCGGCGCATCTTATATCGGTTCGCAGAGATTGTTCATGGGGGATGAGAATATGGATTTCTTCGTCTTTTTCGGACAGCCGAAGGAAATTCTCGACGCATATACTGAAGTGACGGGAAAAAGTCCGATGCTGCCTTTGTGGACTTTTGGCACATGGATGAGCCGCATCACTTATTTCTCGCAAGAAGAGGGAATGGAAGTGGCAAGGGAAATCAGAAAAAACAAAATACCTGCTGATGTGATACACTTCGACACAGGATGGTTTGGGGTGGATTGGCAGTGTGACTACCAGTTTGCCAAAGACCGTTTCCCTGATCCTGTGGCGATGCTCAAGGACATGCGTCGTGACGGCTTCCGTGTCTGCCTGTGGCAGTTGCCTTATTTCACACCAAAGAATCGTTATTTCGAGGAGTTGGTGAAGGGTGGAATGCATGTGAAAAACGCCGTTGGGGGTATGCCATACGAGGATGCCGTGCTCGACTTGTCCAATCCCAAGACAGTGAAATGGTATCAGGACAAGATAGGTGGACTTATTGACCAGGGGGTGAGTGCCATCAAATGTGACTTTGGAGAGGCTGCTCCTTATAATGGTCTTTATGCCAGTGGTCATACAGGCATGTATGAACACAACCTATATCCGCTCCGCTACAACATGGCTTTGTGGAATGCCGTGAAAGATCATTCTGGAGAGGGCGTGATCTGGGCAAGAAGTGCATGGGCTGGCTCACAAAGATACCCCTTGCACTGGGGTGGCGATGCCGCAACCAACAATATCGGCATGTTGGGTGACTTGCGTGGTGGATTGAGTTTCGGCTTGAGTGGATTCTCTTTCTGGAGTCACGACATGGGTGGATTTGTGACGGCTTCCCCCGAGGACATATACCGCAGATGGTTGCCTTTCGGATTCTTGTCGTCACATACCAGGGCTCATGGTGCTCCTCCAACAGAACCTTGGCTGATAAGCAAGTCGTTCACAGATGCGTTCCGCAAATGTGCTGAGATGAAATACAAGCTCATGCCTTACGTCTATGCCCAAGCAAAGGACTGTTCCAACAGAGGGCTGCCCATGGTAAGGGCTCTCTTTGTGGAATTTCCCGATGACCCAGGAGCATGGCTGGTGGAAGATGAATATATGTTTGGCTCACAAATACTGGTTGCTCCATTGATGGAGAGTGGGAAATCGCGCACTTGTTATCTGCCAAAGGGCAAGTGGATTGACTACCAGAGTGGAAAGGTTTACCAAGGTGGGTATCAGGAAATTGCTGCGGGTGACATCCCTTGTGTGATTCTGGTCAGGGATGGCTCCATCATCTATCACGCTCCTGTCGCTCAGTCAACCGATAAAATAGACTGGGACAAGTTGCAAGCTGTGAAGTATAAAGCTGATGCCAAGGAATGCCGCGGCTTGTTGTTCAAACCTGGTGACAACGATGTGAAAATTGTGACCGATTCTTCTAAATAAATTGTTCTGTATCTTAGAAATATAAAATACAATAAAAATAGATTCAAGATGAAAATATTAGTTACAGGAGCTAAGGGCTTTGCAGGAAAAAATCTCTGTGCATCATTGCAAAATATCAAGGAGGGCAAGGACCGCACACATGAAGGTATTGACGTTTCTTCTCTTGAGATTTTCGAGTATGACATAGACACTCCTCCACAGTTGCTTGATGACTTTTGCAGCAAGGCGGATTTCGTTTTCCACTTTGCAGGTGTGAATCGTCCCAAGGACGCCTCTGAGTTCATGAAAGGCAATTTCGGATTCTCAAGCACGCTGCTTGACACTTTGAAGAAGTACGGCAACAACTGTCCCTTGGTGTTGTCCTCTTCACAACAAGCTTCACTTACAGGGCGCTTCGGCAATTCCGAGTATGGAAGAAGCAAAAAGGCGGGCGAAGACCTTTTTCTTGACTATTCACGACAGACTGGGGCCAAGGTTATGGTTTTCCGCTTCCCTAATTTGTTTGGCAAATGGTGCCGACCTAATTACAATAGTGCTGTGGCAACGTTTTGCAACAATATAGCTAATGAGTTGCCTATCACTGTCAATGACCCTGCTGTGGAGCTGGAGTTGCTTTATATTGACGACCTCGTGGATGAGATGATGGCTTGCTTGGAAGGTAAAGAACATCATTGCGAGTTTGAAGGACTTGACGTCATTCCCTCACCCGAAGGACGTTATTGTTATTGCCCCATTACTCATAAAGTTACTTTAGGCGAAATAGTGAATCTCCTCAATAAGTTCCACGACCAACCTTCTTCCTTGTTGATGCCCGAGATACCAACTGGCAGCTTCGACAAAAAACTGTATTCCACCTATCTTAGCTATCTGCCAAAAGAGAAGGTGTCGTTCCCGCTAAAAATGAATGTCGATGCCCGTGGCTCTTTCACCGAATTGTTGAGAACTGCAAATTGCGGTCAGGTCAGTGTGAACATATCCAAGCCTGGCATCACGAAGGGACAGCACTGGCACCACACAAAATGGGAGTTCTTCATCGTGGTAAGTGGGCATGGTCTCATTCAGGAAAGACGCATTGGCTCTGATGAGGTGATTGAGTTTGAGGTGAGTGGTGACAAGATTGAGGCGGTGCACATGTTGCCAGGTTATACTCATAATATCATCAACCTGAGTGACACGGAAAACCTTGTCACAGTCATGTGGGCTAACGAACCTTTCGACCCCAACCATCCTGACACTTTCTTCGAGAAAGTGTAATCTCTCTTTATTCTTAAATTTCACACATGCAAATTCTTACTTATGTACGAATTTGCATGTGTTTTGATTGCCCTGTGAATCAGTAACTCTTGCTGTATAAGCTCCACTTGGCAGATTCGAAATGCGCACTTCTGCGTAACCATCGTATAGATGCGTCTGCTTCTCCATGATGCGTTGGCCTGCCATGTTGTAAACGACTACAGACATTTTGCTGTTGTCATTGTTGCGAAGGATTATGCTGCCAGCAGCATAGTTGATTCTCGGCCCTTGGGAAGTGGAAGCCAACAGCATTTCAACATTTGATAATCCTGGTTGTGGCACATCAATGGAATAGCTCGTCTTGATGTTTGGCTTTTCTATCGTTGGTACGTTCATCACATAGACATCGTTGCATCCATCTGGATAACGACCGGCTGTTTCGTCCTTCTCAAGTGATGTGTAGCTGAATTGGTCGCTCCATGAATCATCTGATGCTGAAATGGATACCGTTCCTCCCTCTGCCGACAATTTGAATGGGGCATGCAATTGGCTTGATGCTGTTAGTTTGTCACACCAAATGACAAGATACCCATGGGCGGGAATGATTGTATTTGCAGTGGAATTTTCCTTGCTGATCTGATACTTGTGAGGCTTTTCCAGGTCATCGGAAAGATACATTCCTTCTATGTCGATGTCTTTGCCGGTTGTGTTGTACAGCTCGATCCAGTCGTTGCGTTTCCAATATTCGTTCACGTATATGTCGTTGGCTGCGCTAACTTCATTAATACGTATCGGTGTGAAGCCATTCATTTGCTTTTCGTCAGCTGACAGTTCTTTGAAGAAGGCTATCAGGTTGACGGTGTTGTCTGAAGGCAACTCAATTGTTGGCTCTGTGGAATAGAATGTGCTTTCGCTTCCTTTTCTCCATCCTGCAAATGCGTAGCCTGCTGGTGCTTGCGCTTCGATGCTGACGGGAGCAAAAAGCCTTCCCTTGAATTCTGAATATGGCACTTCAAGACCATTGATCAACAGCTTTGCTCCAGATGTGTTTGACTTTAGGGTGACGCTTTGCTTTTTCACACTTGTAAGTTGCATCTGCTTGAACTGTTGCATGCATGTCATCATCGACTCGTTGAGTGTGTTCAATTTCGAGCGGATGAGGTCGGCAGAGCCATCTGGACTTCTCCATCCATCGAGTTGCATCATTGGTCTCACTCTATCTGCAAGCTCGTCAACTATTTTGATGCTTCGCTCCTTGTCAAAAACACTTCCGCCTATCAAGCAATAGGTGTCGATGAACTGCTTGCGGAATTCTTCGTTCCTCAGCATGTTGAGGAAGAACGTCACCAGTTTTATTTCCTCATACCGCGATTCTTGGGTGTCGTATATGAAATTGAATGTGTGCCATTGGTCATCGGCAAAAGCCGTGAACGGATTGCTGTTCTTGAATGCAAAGTCAAGGTCGAATGTGACGAAGCGATACCGCCCATTGTCCTGTTTGCGGAAGCCTTTTATGTTGTTGTGGGGCCAGTCGGAAGAACCTAAAAACAGTTCTACAGCCATGTAGTTGATGAACTCATCTATATCGAGGATGTTCTTCAATTCTTGATAGGCTTGCTTGTCGGGTGCCAATGCTCCCAATTCATATATCCTTTCAAGGACTGCACTGCTGCCAACCATGAAGACAATATTCGAGTCGGCACTCATTTCAAACATGTCGATGGTCTCATCGTCATATCCATAGTTTGCCTCCACGTATTTTTTGTTGTTGGGCTCGCGCATGTTGAGCACGCCTCTGAATTCTCCATTTACGTATTCTATAATGGGCACATAGCTTTGCAAGTCGAGGTTGATGCCTGAACGCTGAATGATGGTTTGCAATGCTGGATCCAGGAAACGGCTGCCGTTGTTTTCCCATACATCGTTTCCTCCATTGCGAAGCAAGATAACCTTGTTCTTCAGATATGGCTTCTGGGGGAAGAATGGATAGTCGAGTGAGTTTAGCCCGTCAAATTCCTTTCCCGACTTTAGCTTGAATGACCGTGGGGTGGCAGAACGTGTCCATCCGCCAGAAACGGAGATTTCCACATCTTGATTGATTGCCATTTTGCCATCTGGCAATATCATGGAGAAGTTGACGGGACGCTCCCAGTCCATGTTGTAGTTGCAGCTTGTGCTTTGTCCGTTGCCAGTTCGGCCGTTTGTTCCTTTTGTGTCTATGCCCCAAATGTTGTCATTGAAATACTTGCGATTGCCAACAATTGATATGACGGGAATGGTATATTGATTGTTTGTCTTGATGTATGACCTGGTGACAGGCACACTGGGCAACCAACCGTCTTGGTAAAGACGGAAGCAGAAATTGGTGGTGTTGCTGATGGTGAACCGACCGTCGGCACTCACCTTGCTGCTGTTTTGTTCGCCCTGACCATTAAAGGATTCCCATGATATGTCATCAAAATAGAAGTTGTTGCTGCTCTCGCGCATTTCATTCAGGTTGAATGCAATGGTCTGCATCGTGCTGCTCTCTCCCCAAAAGCCACCACCAGCCTGGCTGTCTGTCACTTTTCCTTCATAGATGATTTCTTGCCATTGTGTGGTGACGTTATAACCATTATCCAGCATTTGCCAGTGAATGTAATCACCTGGTTGAGCATGTGATTGCACGGAGATGTGGGTAGCTTTGTCCGCACGAACTTTCATCTTGAAACGATATTGTTCGCCTGACTTCCATACATGGTCTGGTGTATATACGAAGAATTGGGTGTCCCAGTCTTGGGATGGATTGCGAACGGAGTGAACTTTTATGCCTCTTGTTCCGTTGTAGCCTACACCATCTATTATGTGGGTCTCAAATTTGCCACCACCATCACCATCCTTGCCGACAAGGCATGTCACATCGTCACCCTCACAGTCGCCATTCTTGACAAAATTGGTCCATTGGTTTTCTACACCAGTTTCTTTTGGCAGTTCCGGAACGCTGCCGTCAGTGGTATATACCAATGTCGCTCCTTGTGGGATTTCAACATTGACTGACATGGACGTGGTGAATATTTTGCTGTCTTGACTTACAACAGGTGCGGAAAGTCTCTTGTTTGAGAATGTCGAGGTGGAATTGCTTTTGCCAGGGGTGGCGTCTGCTGTCCAGCCCCATTCTTCTTCACCATCGATTATTCTGGCGTAGGAAGTGCGACTTATTGCCTCGGGATATGATTGGCTTGTAACCAATTGGCCTGAAGGATCGCTCAGATAAACGGTACCTCCATCGCAGTCTAACTTGAAGGGGGCTTGGTCTTGCTTGATGTTGTTGGAACCTAACCACACTACCTTAAATCCTTTGGCTGGCACCTTGCCCATGTCTTTTGGCATGTGCCATAGGGTAGGGGTGGAAGGATCGTCGCTTAGGTACCAACCACCCAAATCAACATCTTGGTTTGTAGGGTTGTATATCTCAATCCAACTGTCAAAATTGGTTGCTGGACTCATGGCCATGCCAATGTTGGATGCCATCAATTCATTAATAACCAAAGCTGCTGATAAAAGGGTGGATAGTACCATGCTTTTTAACTTTTTATTTAACCATTATTTTGCGAACTTTACCACTTTCGGTAACTATGATGTTGAGACCTGGTCTCAACGATTGAAGTTTGACGCCTGATGGGCTGTATATGCCTACGGGCAGGGTTCTCATTTCAGTGAACTCATGAATTTCTGTGGTCCCTGTAGAGTTGATGCGACATTCAAGTAGCAGGAATTCATCGAAGCCCGTACCATTGTTGATGAAACTTATGATATGGTTGCCTGCTTTTGTGATTTCAAAATTCAACTCATGGAGGGCTGCTGAAGTCAGATTGGCTGCGGTGTTGCCATTTGCATTTGGTGTGGCTGTCAATGTCTCGGATGATGCTATGACGTTGCCGCTTTCATCGAGAATCCTGACTTTGTAGGATGGCTTCTCTTTCCATGCCGCTGTGGCAAAAGACAACTTGTATTTGCCTAATTCGAGAGGCAGACGGTAACCATTCTGACGACCATATTCGCAGTTGTTTATCCTCCAATAGAGAGCCTTGCCCTGATAACCGGTGAAACCTGTGAATGTCCTTGCTCCTGAACTATAGCTGTTGGGGTATTCGTGTACGGCATTGTCTTCTTGTACGGCACGCCATCCTTCTGGCATGTTGCCTCCTAACACCGAACCAAAGTCAAGGGCATAGACAGCGGACTCGTCGCTGAAGATTGGCTGGATGGTGACATTGTCGTCTGGCATTATGAATGTGCCATCTTCTGATATAATAACACCGCCGTGCAATACATTCCATCCTCTAAGTGAATAGCCTTCATCTATCGTGGCGGTTAGTGTCACCGTGGTTCCCTCTGTTGTCGAGTCCACGTCGGCTACCACATATCCATGGTCTGACTGACGGATGGAAACTGCAAATCGTTCTGGTTCTACATCGGTAGGTGTGTATATCACCTGGTCGATATACATGTTCAGACCATTTGTGTTGTTTATGATCAACTCGTTGCTTCCTTCATTCAGTGTAGCTACAAAAGAGGTCTTGAGCCATTGGTTGGTGGCTGTCTTTTTGCAGCTAAGGGTGTTCCTTGTTCCATTGATTGTTGCCAACAAGTTTCCTGCGCGCTGTGGTGATGTATATCTCACGGAGATGTTGTACTCTCCAGCATTCTTGATCTTGAGGGAGTGACGGAGGGAACCTGATGAATTGGTTCCCATGTCGGCAAAGCCATTGCCTGCATGTCCACGGACAGAAGGATACCAACCGTATGGGTCGGTTACGCAACTTTTTATGCTCTTGTAATCCATGTCTTCGGCTTCGATGATTATTTCACCATGATACTCTTCTGGCTGTTTGGGAAGGTCGAGGGACAGGGAACTGTCGCTTAGGACATCAGCGCTCTTGTCTGTTGCATCACCCTTGCAGTTGAGTGTCAAATCTACTGGACCATTGTGTCTCACGCTTAAAGTGAATGTTTTGGCTTCAGCGTCATAGTTGGCTGTTGCATTGGCAGTTGCCTGAACTCGTTTTTTCATTTCATAGGATGGCATTGATGTCACACCAGTAACGGTAATTTCATCAAGTACCATGGTTATCGTGTCACTGCGATAGTTGTTTAAATACAAGTTTATATGGTCGGAGTATTCGCGGATTAGGCCACTGCTCAGCTTGCCCCAAGTGAGCTTGAGGCTGTCGCAAGTGTTGTAGAGAAGTGGAATCAAGGCTGACGCATTCTTCTTGGCATTCATGTATGTATAAGGCGTGTATGTCACAAGTTGGTTCTTGTAGCGTGACACATATAGGTCGCCTTTGCTGATTTCTGGATATTGTGAATCGAAATCGGCTGTCTTTTTGGCTTGTGTTGACCAGCGTGACGTGTAATTGGATTTCTTCACTTGTACTGGTATTGCTCGTGCGGCATCGTCATATAGGCCAATTACGAGAGGGATGGCGGCATAGCGACCTGTCTTCTTGAAATAGCAGAAGTTGTCCATCCACTGTCCGTTGCCCCTGTTGAAGGGGTCTGACTGTTTGTACAACCCATCATAAAGGCTGCCCCATGCGGCATATTTCTGTTCGTCGTTGCCAGAGTTGACGTCATTGACAACCACTATTTTTGTCTTGTTTACAACTTCCTCGCGTGTTGGGATGTAGAGTGACCCATCGATAATCTTATGGAACATGTCGAGCCATGCGTTCTTGAATCCTGGGAATGTGCCCCAATTCCTCCTTGTATAACCATTCACCGTGGTATTGCTCAGGTTTTGGAAGTCTTCTGTCCATATCAGCTCTGGACCATCCCATACTGCTCCTCCATTAACAGCAGTTTGTTCCATAACTGTACCAATGCCGGCAGCTGTTGGGTATTTCTTTCCGTGATTGTTGCCCAACAATGCATCTAATGCACCATTCCAACCACAATTGTCGTAGCGCACACCGTAATTCTTTGCAAGGCCTGAGATAAATGGTCCGAAGGTTACACTCTCATTGTTGTAGAAGCATGATGAAGTGGTGTATTTGTATAGCCACAGGATGGCTTCAGGGTATTCCTTGCAAGCTGCAAGCAAGTCCTTGTTGCGCTTCATCATTCCCATGGGGTTGAGCAGGTGCGACCAAATGTTGCCGCAGAAAGATATTGTGAGGAACCCACCGTATTTGTGCGCCATGGGAACGAGCTTTGCAAAGAGGGCTATGCGTGATGTCTGTGTGCTTGAACTCTTGTCATTGGCTTCGTCGAAGCCCCAAAACTGTTCGGCATAGTTCCAACCTAAGAAATTGGGGTATCTTTTGTAGAAGTATTCGAAGGTTTCCAAATCATCGTCTTGGATGTGGGTGTGTCCTCCACTTGCAGGTTGACATGTAAACCACATGCCATTATGCTGGCACACTGTAGCCCATGACTTGTATGTGCGTATGGCATTCTGCGGCATTTTATACACGTCTTTTTCCGTGTCATATTGACATGAAAGGGAAAGATTCATGCAGACGAATGGCTTGATGTCATCCGGGATAAGATCTATGATTTTCTGTGGGTCTGCCTTGTTCCACACGTCAACGTGTATGAGCCACATCGGATGCTTTGAGTTTATTGGTCGTCGTGACTGGGCGGAAATGGATAATGTAGCACTAATCAGCAGTAGTGCCAATGCGATGATTCTTTGATAGATTTTCGTCATTTTATAATGTAGAATGTTTGTTGGTCGTTGGTAGTTGCTTGTTGTTGGGTGGTATTTGAACCATCACTTGCATTGATTGTGCAAAATTACGCATTTTGGTCTTTTCTACATTAAGGTGATGAGGACTAAAATGTGACGAATATTTTTTGTCATGTTTCATGGACATGAAAGAGGGCAAGTTGGTTTTATTGCCAGCTTGCCCTCTGATAGGATTATGGACTAAAAGTCCTGATTAGATATTATTTCTTGATCAGCTTCTCAATTCTCGTAGTGCCATCGCTCATGTATTTCTTAACAATCACGACACCCTTTTGAGCTGTTGAGATGCGACGACCATTCAGGTCATAGAGCTCGATTGCTCTAACTGATGCTGCCTGAACTGCATTCTCGTCGATGACATCGAGAGCTTGTTGATAAGCTTGTCCATAGTCGAAGCCTGGGGCAGCGCCTGAAATGAGTACTCTGACATCATTGAAGAATGTGTGAGATGATGGTCCGGCATTGACACCGATGGTCAGGATGCCATCAACAACTGGTACGCCTTCAATAGCGATGTTGGTGTATGGGAATGACTGGCCAATGACTGGTGCGTCAACTCTGAAGCCTTCTTCGCCCTCTGGTGTCTCGGAAGTGCTTGCGTATGCGTAGTTGTCAACATTTGACTCTTCGTCATTACGCTCGCCGAAGCCAAACTTCAAGGTGTAAACACCTGCTGGGAGGTCGGTGATGGTCTGCTCTACGCGGTAGCTGCCACCCCATGTCTGGAACATGCAGTCTTCGGCAATTTCGTTGGTTCCTCTTGGCTGACCCCATCCTACGCTAAGACCTGGTCTGGTGAAGCCCTCTGGAGTTACCCATCCTGGTACGTTCTCGTCGGTGAAGTTCATGTTGTCCTGGCACTTGTAGATGTTCGGGTTCTTCACGAACACTGTCATGTCGTATGTAGGATAAACATTCTCCAAAGTGTTCTCATCCAATGTTGGGTCGAACAGATGGTTGTCGGCATTCTTCAGTTGCTCATAGAGAACCACCTTCATGCGTTTCTTGATGCCTTCTGCCAATTCATCGTCATCAACAAGTGCGTTGTTGGCTGCAACAATAAGTGCGTCGTCCTCAGCAACACCAAGGCTCTTCAGACCTTCTGCACCAAGGCGGAGGCGCTCGATAGCAACTTTAACACCTGTATCAGAGGTCTTTGACTCACCCTCAGTGAACAGCAGGGCTGCAGTGTTGACCAAAGTCTTGAGCTCGTTGATGGCAGCTTGCAGTTCTGCGTCATCCTTCAGTTCCTTGACATTGATAACCACAACTTCTGTAGTCTCTTGTGTCTCTGGGTCTGTCTGGGTCTCAGTGGTCTTTGTAACATACTTGGCTGCTACTGTTGCCAATTCGCCATACAGAGAAGTGCCGGCAAACTTCTTGCTTGCATTGTTGTCAACAATCTCTTGTGCTTGTTTTGGCAGTGGATCGTAGGTGTCGCAGAGTGCGCGGTGGTCTTTCAGTGCCTGTGAAGCTTCGTCAAGAGCAGCAGCTGCTTTGCGATATGCTGATGGGGCGGTGTAGGAAGGACCTTCTGCCTCATACTTCTCGATGGCTGCTTTCAGAGTCTCGAATGCAATGCCGCTGAAGCGTTCTGCTGAGTTCTCCTCAAGGGTCTTCTTTGCATTCTCCAAAGCTGTGTTGAGCAATTGTGTCTCCTCGATACCGGCTACGTTGGGCACGTACTTCACGCGTGGGTTGGCGAGAAGAACTTCGTTGAAGCCTCCTTGGTCGCCAGCTTCGTTGGTGGCTGGTCTCCATCTGAGTTTGTAGTTGCCGTCTGCTTCTGGGATGTACTTGATGTCAACACTGGTAGAACCGTTGACGGCTGCACTTGTGTTGCCATTGACATTTGGAGTGGTCTTCACAACTTGTTCGTAAAGAATCTCGTCGAACTCGTTGAGAATTTCAAACTTCATGTGTGTGCCATTGTCTTTCCAAGCTGCTGCATTGAAGTGGATGTTGTATCTCTTGCCAGCCTTGAGTGAGAGGTTGTGGCCTTCTACGCTACCATATTCAACATAGTCGCTGCGGAAGTAGAGACCTTTGGTGAAGTCACCACCAGCGGCAAAGTCAAACATACGTGCACCTGAACTGTAAGAGTTTGGCCATTCACGGGTTTCCTCACCGAAGATGACAATGTATCCTTCTGGAATGCTGTTGGCATTTGTCTCAGCAAAATAGTCGGGAAGCATGTCGGCTGGAACATCGCTTGGGTCAAGGTTGACCTTGCCAACGTTGATTGTAAACACTGTGTCACCAAAGATTTCATCACTCAGACGCATTTCTGGATAAATCTTTGTTACAGAGATGGTGTATTCTCCGTCAACGAGGTCGCTGGCGTTTTCACGAGAGAGTGTGATTTCCTCAGCAAAGCCTTCTGCTGGAGTAACGATGAGCTTGTCGTTGTTGAGCTTGGCTTCCAAAGCAGCGCAATCCACCAACTTGTCGAATTTCAGTGAGAAGTTGTTGATGCTGTTGGGCAGGTTGAATGAACCGTCTTCTGGGTCGGCAACCATCACTACAGGTGTCAAGAATGCATAAGGATAACCTTCGTTGTCCTCAATCTCGCTGTTGTGGGTGGCGATACCTGAGAAGTTGTTTACATCACCACCAGGACCTGAGGTGTAAATAAGGTGGAATGCTGGGTCGCTTGGGTTTGTGAACGATACTTCCACTTCGTCATCATCGTTGACAGCCTCTTCCAAGAAAATGTAGAAACGTCCGTCTTCGAAGCCTTCTACTGAATACAATGGCATGACGGTGTTGCCCACTTTCACTGTTGCACAATCCAAAGGATACATCAAGCGCTTCTTGCCGGAAGCCTTGACTAACTCTGCCATGTTGGTCTCAAATCCAAAGTCAATCTCGATGACATCGTTGCTGAACTCTGCCATGGTTCCAAGCTTGAACACTTCGAACTTGATGTTGTCGAAGAAGAACTGGGTGGCAACCTTGTTCTTGGACAGGTTGAAGGCAATGGAGTGCATGAGGCCACCACCACTATTGGGACCTGCCTGCTGTGCGGTGATCACACCTTCACGATCCCAATGCTGCCATTCGGATGTGAAGTTGGGCGAACCAATCATCTCATAGTGGATGTAGTCGCCTGGCTCGGCATGTGATTGAGTGTCTGAACCTCCGTCAATGTCTGAACGATAGTCGAATTGTACGTGATACTTCGTGCCTTCAGCAAGATTCTCGGGAAGGTAAATCCAGAATTGGGTGTCCCAGTCTTGTGTGGGGTTGTCGGCTGACTGAACCATTACACCACGGCTGCCATCTACACCAACACCGTCATAGATTACAGAGGGAAGAACTTCTGTTGATGGAGCCTCCTTGGAGAAGAAGCTGCTAACATCGTCGCCTTCCATGTCACCATTGTTGACAAGGTCAACCCAGCCTACTACCTGGCTCTTGCCTTCACGATAGAGTTCCATGCTGGTAACGGTAACGTTGCTCCAGTTGGCACCCTTGATGGCGTGAAGGTGGGCGAAACCCTTTTCTTTCACCATCTTCTTCAAGTCAACGATGTAATCGTTGCCCTCAACGGTGAAGAAACGGTCGGTCCAACCATTCTTGGGGTATTCAAGCAGGTTGGATTCTTCTTCGTTGGCATTGTATTGGCCTTCGTCAATAGTACGGTTGAAGAGGAAACGTGGTGTGCCTTCTGTTACAGTGACAACCAGTTTTGCATAGAGAGACAGGTCAGCATAATTGATCACGGAAGGATCACCATAGGGCTGGCCTGTGGACTCGTTTAGAACATAAGCACAATCTGCTGGGCCGATTTTGTGAGCATCTGCTCCCCATCCGTCCCAAGAGAAAAACAGCTCCTGATTCAACGGAGTGCTTTCTGCTGCATTGATGTTGGATGCACCGAACATGCACAACAACACTGCAAGAGTGATTTTGTAAAATTTACTCATGAGATAATTAGGTTTGGTAAATAATAAAGTATATTAGTTTTCAACATGCAAAATTAATTGTTTATATGTGAATGGCAAGTGCCGTTTGTAACACATTTTTTATTCACAATAACAAGTAATGTGTTTCGACATGTGCAAGCAAAAAACTTGCACATGCCGAATAGGAAATCATCGAAGTGGCAAATACCAATTCTTGGGGTCTTGGAGCATTGAGCGTATTCCTTCGTCAATGGTTCCGTTCCTCTTGGATATGGGCAATGCGAGATAGTCGGGGGCGTTGCGTCTGATGGCGACCCTCATGAGGTCGTAGAAACGGTAACCCTCGAATGCTCCTTCAAGTGCCAATTCATCTACAATCATGTCTTCCACCAAAGGTATTTGGTAGTTGATGGTGTCTTGACGTGTCGCCAATTGCGTTTGCGGCATAGGAAGCTCGTAGTATGCATTGGATTGTGATTCGCCTGAACCCAAGGAGTGCACACCAATAGAGGTGGCTTTTGTGAAGACGTTGGCGTCAAGGTCAATCAATGGCGCTGCCTCTGTACGCTCCAAACTGTCTATGCGTGTGGCGACATTCTCAGGACAGAGTCCATATTTCAAGATTGTAAATGCTGATTGTGGGAATCCTGCACGGTTGAGTGCCTCTGCATAATGCAGATAGATCATGTTCAGTCGGTATGTGGTTATTTGTCTCGCCACGATTTTGTTGATGGTTTGTCTCAAAGTGGAGAATTCAGAGTATTCATCCTGTGCGCCTGTTGACCTTTGCGAATAGTTGGAATACAATCTCAAGTCTCCAGCCAAGATGTCATCCATCAGTCCTTCTTTTGGCACATAGATTGTGTCGGTAGTTGCACCGGTGTTGTTCTCGATGCAATATGTTTGGGCTGCCGACAACTTGAGCATGGCTGGCGACGGGGTCATCTGGAAATAATAGTTGTTCTCGTTGGTTGACTGATAGACATTTGTCAAGTCGCTTACCACTCCGTCGAACACTCTATCTTCCATAGGTATGAAAGACACTGCCTCGTTGGTGTTGGTGATGCTGTAACCTCTGGAAGGTGTTGCCCTATTGAACTCTGAGGTGTTGGAAGGCCAGAATGTGCGTGATGATACGTTCATAGTCTTGGGATTGTTCTTGTCTCCTATATATGAATGATACCATGATGCTGCCTCTGCATAACGACCTGCCCACAGGCAAAGGTCACCTAATAGTGCCCGCATGGGGATGAAGAATTGCTGTGAGTTGTAATTGCCTATGTTGCCATAGCGTGGGAGTTCCACCAATGCATATGGGGTGAGGTCGTTGATGAAGTAGTTGCAAATATCCACAATTCCCGAACGACCTTTGTTCATCTCATTCCTTGCATCTTGCTCGGTCATCACAGGGTCAACCACAAGTGGCACTTCACCGTATGCCTGAACCAGCTGCAAGTAGGTCCATGCGCGGAATGCCTTCACTGCGGCATACTCGGATGTGAAGATGTTGCGTCCACGACGTTGAAGCGTGGTGTCAATGTGGGCGATGAAATAGTTGCAATTGTTGATTACAGCGTAATAATCGCTGACAGCATTGTACTTGTTCTCGGCAGAATAGTTGAATGCTGCCAGGTTCTTCAAGTCTGAAGAAGCAGCTTCTGTCGTGGTCATCAAGTCGCCGCGCACCTCTCCGAGCAGCACGATGCGGTCGGCTATCGTCTGCATCTTGCCGATAATGCCCATGATGCTGTAAACGGAGTCGGTGGGATGGTTCAAGGTGTTGTCTTTTTCGAACATCACAAGTTCGGAGTCTGTGTCCATCATGTCGGCACACCCTACGAGCAGGGCCGACAGACAAATGATGCTGAGAAAACGATATGTTTTTTTCATGATTGCATACTTTTTAGAGATTGATATTTACACCCAGAGAGAATGACCTGCCTGGCGCCAACATACCGGTGTCGATGCCTTGTGAGAGGATGCTGCCTGTTTGAGCACGTTCGGGGTCGCTGCCCAAGTAATGGGTGACAGTGAACACGTTGGAGGCATTGCCCCATATTGTTATGCCTTGCAAATAAGTGCTGATGACTGGGATATAATAGCTTAATGTGACTGAACTGAGACGCAAGAAACTTCCGTCTTCTATCCATCTGTCGCTGAAACGGCTGTTTCCCATTGGGTCAGTGTAGGATACACGTGGAATTTCGGTCTGTTGGCCTTCTGTTGTCCAACGCTTGTTCATGGCTGTTGTCTGGTTGAGGAACAGGCTGCCGCCCTCAAGCAATGAGCGTTGGTAGTTATAGACATCATTGCCCATTGAATAATTGAAGATGGCTGACAATGAGAGGTTCTTCCAAGAGAAGGTGGTGAAGATGTTTCCAAACAGGTCGGGGTTGGGGTCTCCAATGATACACCTGTCTTGGTCGTCTATCAGACCATTGTTGTCGAGGTCTGCAAAACGAACGTCTCCTGCCTTGAAATACGACTTGTCGCCTGTAGCGGTCAAGATGTAGTGCTTGTCTGCTTCAGCTTCGCCTGCGGTGGCATAGACACCGTTGCTCTTCCAACCATAGAATACACCGACAGGCTGTCCTACTTTGGTCAACACTTGCGCACCGTAAAAGTCGGTGGTGAATGGGCGGTTGTCGGGCAGTGCGGTCAATTCATTCTTGTAATGGCCTACAGAGGCTCCTATTTCCCACTGGACGTTTTTCAACGCGAGAACCTTGGCACTGAGACTGACGTCAAAACCGCTGTTTTCTAACTTTCCGCCATTAGTCCAATTCTCTTTCAGTCCGCTGGTCCATGCCAACTGACGCAATGAAAGCAGGTCGGATGTCCAACTCTTGTAAAGGTTGGCTCTCAAGCTGACTCTGTTGTTCAATAAATTGGCTTCAAGACCTACAGTGGCACGTTTTGTTGTCTCCCATTTCAATTCCGTGTTGCCGATATTGCCTATTGACAATCCTGTAACCTGGTTGTTGAGCATGAGGTTGGAAACAAAGTAACTACGTGATGCTGTATAGTCGATATCGTCGTTGCCTGTGATGTCGAATCCGGCATTTAAGCGCAGGTAGTTTATGCCTTTTACTCCGGAAAGGAACTTCTCATTTGAGAGAACCCAGGCTCCTTCGATACTTGGGAACAAGCCCCAAACCACTCCTGCAACTTTCATTCCGGAGGCATCGTCGCCTATGCGGGATGATGTGTGGGCTGACAGACCTGCATTCACATAAAAGCGTTCTGCAAAATTGTAATTTGCCAAGCCGTACCAAGTGATCTCGCGGGTGTTGTCGTCAGCACCGTCGGTCTTCTTGAATTGCAGGGAACTGTTCATGTTTGGAGTCTTGTCGTTACCCGTATTATATCCGCGCTGTGATGTGAAATTGTAGTCGCTGCTGATATAGCGGAAACCTCCACGCAGGTCGATGCTATGGGCACGGTAACGATTGTTCCAAGTCAGATAGGTGTCGCTTTGGATGTTGGTTTGCCTTGCACTCTGGCTTTGTACGTAGTTTTGCAAGCGGGTGCCTTCATCAAGTCCCTTCACTGTGAATGTTGGCACACCCATGATGGGAAGGTAATAGTTTTCATTGGTGTTTACCAAACCCAAGACAAAATGCTCGTTGATGTTCAGGTGCTTGTTGATTCTGTATTTTGGAGTGATGGCAAACATGATCAGGCGGTTTCCAAAGGAGTTGCGGTTGGTGCCGTCGCCATTATTCAAAATGCTGGTTGGGTTGGCCAATCTTCCCTTGCCTTGGAACATTCCTTCCAGATAATCGTCTGCCTCGGCCAAGTAATGGCTTTCTTTGCCATTGATGTCGAAAGCGTAGGGTGAGAGGAACGGTGCCTTTGTCAGACCAAGGAAACTTGTGGAAGTGATAACACCTTCCAGTGGGTCCACTGGTGAGTTGTCGTCGGTAAGGCTTCTATCCACATCGCTGTAGGATGCGTCGAAGCGCACATTCAAGCCGCGGAACACCTCGATGTCGGTGTTGAGGCGCATGTTGAAACGTGTGTAGTCGTTTTTCTTCAATGTGCTGTTGCCCAAAGCATAACCAACAGAGAGGTTGTAGGATGCCACGTTGTCACCACCTTGCACGTTGATGCCATAGTTCTGTGAGAATGCGTTCTCATAGACTTCCTTGGTCCAATCTGTGTTGTTGTGGTATTGGTTGTAGTAGAAATAGCTGGGATCGTTGTTCAGGTATTTCATCGAACCTATTGTCTTGGTCTTGCCAGACAACAACTCTGTGGTGTAAAGACGATAGTCGTCGGCATTCATCATGTCCGGGAGCTTGGGAAGCATCTCATAACGCCCATTTATTGTGACGTCAATCTTGGTTGCCATGCTCTTGTTGCGCTTCGTCTCTATAAGGATGACACCATCGGCGGCTTTTGCACCATAAAGTGCCGTGCCGTTCTTCATCACTGTGACGCGTTCGATGTCATTTACATTGATGTTGGTCAGAAGATTGTTGAAGTAACCATCATGCAGCATGTGACGGTTGTACTGCATGTCCATTACGACACCATCAATCACAACCAAGGGCTGGGCATTGGCATGCAATGAGTTGATGCCTTCTATCAACATTCTGTTGCCTATGCCGGGTATGCCACTTATGTTGACACTTCTGACATCGGCACCCAATTCGTTGCTGATGTGCGACGAGATGTTTATCTCTGAGCTGTTGTCGAAATGGTTGGCTTCAGCTGTCAGGGTAGCAGAAGTGGCAGCCTTGTAGTTCGGGCGAAATGCATTTGAATAGAGCTTTCCATTTGCTACATCATTGCTTATGGCCTTTTGTTCTATATTGTATCCGTCAACTCGCATCAGGATGGAGCGGGTATAGACAGGTGCATTTAGCTCATAGCGTCCGTTTTCATCGGTCAAGGTGGAGTATTTGGTGTCTCCGTACGTTTGCACGATTACACCTGCAAGAGGCTTGCCGGTAGCAGCGTCCACCACTTGACCAGTCACCTTCTTCATGTCTTGTGCTGACAGGGAAGATGAAATGAGTAGGAGTGCAAATAATATATGTCTTTTCATTGTTCTTCGGATTTAGGAGTTCTTGGTCTCAGGTAGATGCAATCGAGATACATCTCACGTGCATAGGATGATGTCTCGCGAGCAGTGATTGAGCATTGCAACTTGATGCTGACTTTGATGTCGTTTTGGTCGAAATTACATGCTGGGAAGTGGAAATTCTCAGCAACAACCACAGTGTCAACACGTTCGGGGTTGGTCTTGTATTGCACATTGTTGCAATTGAAAGATTGCTCAACACCAAGTGTATCCACATAGTAGATTGTGGCTTTGAATTTGCATGGACGCATGTTGGGGTCAACCGAGTTTTCCACTGTTTTTGGCAGGACGACAACACAAATGTCATAGTCGCCGCTCAGCGTGTTGTTCACCCTATATGTCAACTCCCAGTTGGATGTCGCCGTGCGAGGCAAAATGTGAAGGTACCCACCACGTGAAATGCTGTCGGAAGCTATTCTGCGAATGTTGTAGGAGCAGTCTTTCTCAGCTATGATGAGATGGTTGTATTCGCCTTCACTCCAAATCTCCTTGAAGAATGTGTTCTCAAGTGTGAAAGGCCAGTTGGCTGCCTTGTAGAGTGTTCCATTGCTGCAATCTATTGGTTCTGTTCCTGCCAGGATGCCTCCATTGTCGAAAGGACGGTAATAGACATTGTATTCTGGGGTGGAACGGCTATATTGCACTGATGTGAGGGAATCGGTGATAGATTTCTGGTCAGTCATGTTGAAGATGGCATTGTCAAGCAACGCACGATTTGTCCAATATTGCTGGATGGAATCACGCTTCTGCATCTTCTGGTCGTAAACAAAGTATTTGCTTGCGGTATCCCACATCTTGTTCCAACTTTCTGTGGTGGGAACGACCATCAGGTAGGTGGAGTCTTCTGCGTTGATGTATCCTATTCTGTCAAGCATCCTGTTGTGTTCTATTACCACAGAATCCACATAGACAGGAACACCTTCTATGATTCCACTCGAAACAGAATGGTCTGCATCGAAGATGTCCTCTTCATATTGTCTCAAATTATTGCCTATTACCGAGAACTCAGGGCGATTGCAGAGTGCCTCATAAAGGTTGTAGCGATAGGGGAGGGGCCTTTCTGTGATGTGCAACACGCCATTTTTTGCATGTGTGTTGGGAACAGCCACCTTTACGCCCTCTATTCCGTCGGGTCCCAACTCCACATGCTTTGCATTGAGCAAGAGCATGTTTTGTGGGGTGGCGGTTACCGATCTCAATGTGCGGGAGAGATGATTGAATATGAAATACTTCTCTACGATTGAGTCGCCTTGGTTGGTCTGGACCAAATTCAATAAAGAATCTTTGTTAAACGTTCCATTGACAGGCGCGACGACAGTGAATGACTGTGCACCGTCGAGCAGGGATGCATAACTGATGGGGGTCTTCTTGTGCATTCTGAAAACCTTTGTCTGTTCCAGTACCTGGCTGAAGTCACTTAACTGGGGATTGCCCTTTATCTGTTGCCACAGCGTCACGTCGCTTCCAACCACTGTTGATGCATCATAGTGGTCGTCCCAATCGGAACATCCCCATAGTCCGAATGATACGCCCAGGGCAAGGATGATATGTTTGTAGTTTATCATTGCTTTCATTTTTTAAGTGTGTATTAATGGGTGTCCTCTCCTTCTGGACTGCCGTAAACACTCTTTGGACATAATTCTATATAGTCGAACGACCAGTAGCGGTCTGGATCGTCGAGTACCTGACGGAATCGCAGATAGTATGTCTTGTTGGAATCCAAATACTGTGTGGTGAGGATTCGGCGCAAGTTCCAGTTGTTGCCACGAAGTGGGTTGTCTGCATCCCATGGCCTGTAACTGTCCATACCTTTCATGTAACCGCGGTTGTGCATGGCCTTGTCATTGGCAATGTTTTCTTCTTCATCGTCAGTGTCTTCCACCCAACCGATATTTGGGTCTGGACCATAAACACGCAGATCTACTGGTATGCCGCATGGCTCGTTGTTGAGGTAAACTTGCACAACACCGCGCTCTTCGCCTACCGTATAACCCAATCTTATTTCGTATGTTCCCGAGGGAACGGGAAGCAATTTGAATGCAACATCGAACACGCCACTGATACATACTGCGTTGGCTTGATAGGAGTTCCAATAGCCCACGTCGCTGTGCACGCCTACGTATGTCTCATCACTTACTTTCCAGTCTGTGATATATTGGTTCTTGAATCCTGTCAGAATGTCTTCGCCATAACGGCCTCGTCCATTACAGTTCATGAAATCGGGACTTAGCACTGTGGCGTCGATGCGGATGCGGCAGTTGAGCACAACGTCGCGCACTTCTGGGGTGTAGGCGAGAATGTCGTCAAGGTAGTGATAGACACCATTGAGGGCATTCTGGTCAATAGTTCCCGATTCTGATGGTGAGAGCACTTTCACACCTCTTACAGTAAATCTGTTCTGCAGACCTTTGCGGTTGATGAACAGACCTGCTGGAGGACCGGCAAAGCGCATCATCGTGCCGGGGCACATGGTCTCGTAGAACTCCTCGGGGTCGGTGAGTGAGGTGTACCAGCAGTGCTCACGCAAATCTCCTGACATCACCCAACTGTTGTACTGTCCAACTCGGGGGAGAAGGTGGTAACTCACAAATCTGTTGAGTGGGTTCTTGCGGTGTTTGGGGTCGTCATCATACAAGCCGGCATCTTCGGGATATGTCTCATCATAAACCTTCTTGGCGTATGCCTTCAAGTCGTCCAGGTTGTTGATGCCCTTGGCGTGATAGACAGAGTCTGGCTCAACGAACGCCGTGTATTTGAAATATCTCTTTTCCGGCCAGAACGAACGGGTATAGAGCGCTGAACCTGAAGTGCATCGCACCATGACTCCTTCATGGACAGAGTCCTCGCTGCAAGAGTAGGTCTCATCCATGTACTTTGTCAAGGAGTCTGCCATGCCTGTCAATTGCAAAGCTTGTGAGAACAGCGTGAGCGAAGGGTCTTCTTCTATTTTGTCGGGCAAGAGAAGACTGCTCGAAGAAATGACGTTGTTTATCACATGCACCACACCATTGGTCACGGAGTCGTTATACTCCAACATGCGCGAATTCTTGTTGATGTAATATACCAGCGCATTATGGTTGGTGACATCGGAGTCGCTGGACAAGACAATGTATGCGTCGTCCATGTTCAGTTCGGGCAATGCTCCTTCGCCAATGTCTGTCGTGAAGAATGCACCTTTCTTGATAATATGTGTGCGTGCCAATGTGTCGCAGGTTTCCGTAGGGATGTTATCTACTTGACCAAACCCGGATTTCTGCAAGTAGCGTCCTATGGCCTCATTGTTGGGTGCAAAGAGGGTGAACTCACCATAGGTAGATAGCATGGAGAAATAGGGCGTCTTCTTGAGAATGGCGATGAATTCGCTGAATTGTTCTTGGTGGTCCTCCAAGAAACCGGCAGCGGTGACTTTTTTCGATTGGTAATAGTTCATGGGGATGTCGTCATCGTTGTCCACACATGAAACTACGCCGAAAAACGCAAGTGCTGCAAGTAATATATGTATCTTTTTCATCTTCATGGTTTGAAGTTGTTATGAGGTGATGGATTATTTCGTCAATTCGTTGTCCTCTTCATTGCCGAAAGCGGGGTTCTGAACGAGGAGTGGATTAACTTTCATTTCACTTTTCGCGTAGGGGAAGTAGATGATGTTGGGGTCAGCCAACTTGATCTTGATGGCATTGACATTCTCGATGTACTTGCGGGATGCCAATGAGACGAGGCGGGTGTTGTTTCCGTCGCGTCGTGCCATGCGTACTAAGTCAAACCATCGTTTGCCTTCAAACATGAATTCGCGCTGACGCTCTTCCATCAGCAGTTCTTCCATGGATGCTTTGGATGTGATGTAGTCGCCCATCTTCAATGTGTCTGCACGGGCTGTCGTCGTCACGTCGTTTGCACGTTTGTTCACCGTGTTGATAAGCATGAAGGCTCTTTGGTATCCTTCTTCACCTTTCTGGATTTCTGCTTCTGCCTTGATGAGCAACATGTCGCTCAGACGGTAGAAAATCCAGTTGGCGTCGGCACTCGAACGTCTTGAAGAACTTAGGTTGAGGTCTGCCTCCTTGGTGACATTTTGAGTAGAGAAACTCACACTCTGGCGCACATACTTGGTGATGGCATAGCTCGAATTGTCAAGTTCGGTGGCTGCATATACACGTCCGTCAGTCTTCTTGAACATGCTGTTGTTGCCTTGGGCAACATCCTTGCAAAGGAAGTCGGGGGCGGTAAGGCGGCCTGTAGTGTTTTGGTTGTTTCCGTAATAACTGCTCACCCATGAATTTTGCTGGTTCTGGTTGGCACGGAAATACAACTCGAATATGCTTTCGAAAGAATTGCCTTGACCGAATATTTCACTGTATGAATTGCCGCATTGTGTGCTGCCAATGGGCTTTTCCAAAATCAAGGGGATGTCGCCAAACAACGCGATGTTGTTCACATTGCCTTCGCGCTCCAGCATTTCCTTGTATTGTTGACGCTTGAAGTCTATTACAACGTCACAACATCTGATGCTGTTGTCCCAGTCGCCCTTCCATAGATAAAGGTCTGCCAAAAGTGCGTAGATGGCCCAACGTGTTATCCTGCTGGAGTTTTGGTAGGCGTTTGGACTGTCGTCTGTATAGAAACGACGTACGGCATCACCTTTCACTCGTTCCAAGTCGTTGATGAGCGAGTCAAGCACGGCGTTGAACGGAGTGGCTGGCAAGATGTAGTTTTGTGTGTCGTCTATACTCGGTTGGGTAGTGTAGGGAACATCACGGAACGTGCGAATGAGGTAGAAATATGCTAAGGCACGCAAGGCTGTGGCTTCGGCTATGTTGGATTTCATCTCCTCATACGTGTAGTTTGGGTCGAGAGCCTGCACTCCTGGCGCATAATGGCAAACTATGTTGCACCTGTTGATGGCTTCATAGAATCTTGCCCAGTTGCACATGGGATTGGAAGGGAGTAGATTCTCCTTCAATATCTCGTTGATTTCAACGGGAGCACTTGCACCAATACGCAGGTTGTCAGAACGAAGTTCACCCCAAACGCCCATTCGGGTGAGGCAATCGCTATTTTCAAGTGTCTCATAGCAACCGTTAAGCACGCTGGCCACGTCGGCTTTCTCTGTCCAGAAGTTTTCAAGCACCACTTCATTCGTTGGAAGGATGTCAAGAAAATCAGAACATCCACTGAGACCTATCGCCATGACAGTTGCACAGATGATATTTTTATAATTGATGGTCTTCATAATCTTGTACGATAATGTGGTTTGAATTAGAATTGAATTGTAACACCAGCGGTGAAGGATTTTGAACGCGGAGTTCTGGCATTGTCATAAACCACTCCCCATGAACCATATCCCACTTCAGGGTCTGCTCCCGAATATTTGGTGAGGCAGAACAAGTTGTTGGCAGAGAGATAAAGGCTTAACTGTGTCAGCCCCCATTTTTTGATGGTTTTCGGTTCAAACGAATAACTCAATTGAGAATAATTCAATCGTAAGAAAGAACCATCTTCCACGAACCTGTCGCTTCCCAAAAAGTTATAACCCTCTCTGTAGAGCGCACGTGGTATTTCGGTGATGTCTCCCTCAACACGCCAACGCCAGTTCACGGCTCGACTTTGGTTGCTGTTGTCATACATCTTTTCTATATTCATGCGCGCGCGGTTGACTATCTTGTTTCCATACCTGAAATTGAATTGGTTGTTCCATGTCAGGCGTCCAAAATGCAGTTTGAAACCGAAACCACCAGTGATCTTTGGCAATGAAGAACCCAAATAGACAATGTCCAACTCGTTGATTTGTCCGTCGTGGTTCACATCTTCATATATGGCATCACCACCACGGAACTCATAATTCACTGAGCCATAGCAGAATGTCATCGGCTTCGTCCTGTTGTTCTCATCAAGCACCACCACGCCATTCTCGTCACGCACGACAGGGGCGTTGGGGCCGCTTACTCCCTTGATCTCTTCTGGAGTGTAGTCGGAATATTGATAAACACCCTTGTATTTGAATCCATAGATGCTGCCCAAAGAGCGGTTCAGCTCTACGCGGGAAAGATAAGAACCATTGTTGCGGTCAAACTCGCTGTTCAAATTTGCCAAGCAGGTCTCGTCCATCGCGGTAATCTGGTTCTTGTTGTTGGCGAAAGTGACGTTGAAGTCCATGCTGAACTTGCCCAACTTGATGATTCTGTTGCCATTGATGTTGAATTCCCATCCAACATTCTTCATGTCACCCACGTTCTGTACTGCCAACTGGGTGTATCCCGACGAGGAGGGGATGCTCCTGCCGTTCATCAACAGGTCTGTGGTATATTGGCGGTAAACTTCAACATTACCAGTGATTTTTTCGTTGAAGAAGCCATACTCCAAACCTACATTGTAGGTCTCTTTCTGTTCCCATTTCAGTTTCTTCAACTGGATGTTTTGGGGATAGATACTGCCTTCATTCATGTAACCACGACCATTGGCATACTTGCTGAAATACAAATATTCTGCTCCTGGAGGGTTACCCACAATACCCCAGCCGGCACGGAAGGACATTGTTGAAATCCATGGCTGAAGCTTTTCCATGAATTTTTCCTTGTGAAGGTTCCATCGTGCAGAGAAAGCTGGGAAATTACCCCATCGCTCTTCTGGACCGAACTTTGTGCTACCGTCACGGCGTACCGAGAAGTCTGCCGCATAGCGTCCTTTGTAGGCATAGTGGGCAGAATAAGTGAGGTAGATGCTTCTGGATTGTCCGCTACCTGTGCTCATGCCCGTGATGATGCCGGGTGCTGCCGTGCTCGTGATTGTTCCGGATGGCAATCCCCATTCCACTGTGCTTTGTGAGCTGGAGTGTCCCTTGTTCAATTCACCACGCAACATCATCATCAATGAATGGTCTCTATTCTTGAATACCGGGGTGAATGTCAGCGTGTGTGTGGTCTTGACACTGAAATTCTTTGATGAATTGGCTGTAGTGCGGTTGCTTTGCTGGTTTTCAGTATCGTTCCAACCTGTCGTGTTTAGCGACAATGGCATGAATGTGTCTTCGAATCTGTTGAAGACATTGAACACCACTTTGCCTTCATATACCAATCGTGTCTGGTGCTCTGCCAGTCCCAACAGGTTGTAGCGCAATTTGAATTCAGGGTCGATGTTGTAACTTGTCTCGTGGTTCTTGGCAAGATGTGCCAAGGCTACTGGGTTTTGGTTGCCCAATTGGTCACGCAACTGGCTTGAAACGGTAGGCAGCATGCTATAGTATTCATCCAGGTCGTTGCCGTATTTGTCCTGCTCATATACAGAGAGGTTTGGCATGCGTGTGTAACTGATTGACAACAAGTCACCGTTGTTCCTTTGGTTCTTTGTGTAAGTCAGTGAGATGTTCGTTTCAATCTTAATGCGGTCACTCACGAAATAGTCGAGGTTTACACGTGATGTGAAACGGTCAAGTTGCTGCTTGATGATGGAACCGGTCTCATGGTCATAACCCGCACTAATACGGAAGTGTGCCTTCTCACCACCACCGCTGAGTGCCAGATTGTGGTTTTGGCGCCAACCCACTTGCTTGACTTCTTTGAGCCAGTCTGTGTTGTTGTTGTACATCTCGTATTCGGAGAAACTGGGATTGTAGTTGAATTCAGGAATGTTACTTGCCGCATCACTCATGGATGGGTTGAAATATTCCTCTTTCATCAACATGGTGTATTCGTCACCATTGAGCAACTTGTATCCCGTTGGCTGGTATGTTCCCGTCAGGCGGAAGCTGTAGGATGCACGTGTGACACCGCGTGTACCACGTTTTGTCTTGATTTCGATAACACCATTACCACCTTGTGAACCCCAAATGGCGGTGGCGGCTGCATCTTTCAATACAGAGATGCTCTCGATGTCCTCTGGGTTAACGTTCAGAAGTTCTGCAAATTTCTCTTCATTGGCTGAGGAGAAATCGAAACCGCTTGTACTGGTCTGCAAGACATTGCCGTCAACGACGATGAGGGGCTCGCTCGAACTGTTGATACTGGAAACACCGCGAAGACGCATCGATGAACCAGAACCCAAGTTACCTGAGTTTGCAATGATGTCGAGACCGGCGATACGTCCTTGAAGGGCTTCATCAACAGTGGTGATGGCAAGTCCGTTGAACTCGGTCATGCTGATGCTCTCTCTTGCTGACGATACTTCGTCCAATGGTATGGCAAGACCAGAGCCTTGTGCGCGACGCTTAGAGGTTACCACCACTTCATCAATTTGGTTCTCATCAGACATCGTCACGTTGAATTTCGTCTTGTTGATGGATTGGGTGATGGTCTTGTATCCCACGTATGAGAAACGAATCTTGTCTTTGGGATTCTTGAGCTTGAACGAGAAGTTGCCATTGATGTCTGTCACAGCTGAAGCCACAATACGGTTGGCACCATCAAGTTCCACTACGTTTGCGCCTATCACAGCTCCGTAACTGTCCGTCACGGTACCACTGATGATGTCGCCTGCACTTTGTGCATAAGAATTGATAATGGCAAATTGGCAAATCATTATCAATCCCATGATCTTTTTCAATCTATCTGTAGTCATAGTTCGCTATTTTCGATGGTCAATTCTTTATCAACAGCGGTTTGTCGATGAGGTGTATGACAGCCGATGAAGATGTTTCTATATTGCTGGCCGCTGAGGCGTCTGATGAGTTGTATTGGAATTCACGCGCCACAAGATTGTAAAGTTGGCTGTTGGTGGTCACCACATGCCTGGTGTTCTTGGCATGGTCGGTGATGCTGATGCCATTGGCATCCAATCTTGCTGCAAGACGGTAGAATCTGTTTGTCGATGGGTCGATGACGGCTGTCTCAAAGTCGCCAGAATCTTCGCCGCCTCCAATAAACAGGGCATTATCCTGAATGTGATATTTCAAGAAATTGACAATCTGAAGCGAGTCTTGTGTCTTTGCTGTCAGGTTGCCTGCTTCTTCAAATGCGTCAACTGCTTCCCATGAAGACAGCTTGCCTTGACGTTGCAATTCTTCTATGCTCTCGTTTGTAGGTACGTATATGGTGTAGTGGTAAGTATTGAACACGGATATGTTGGTACCACCACAAGCGTTCCTTCTATTGTGGATTTGTTCGAAAAGTCCACTGCCGTCCATCAACTCCAAGAATTTAGAGAACTCGGGGCGGCTGGCAAGCACATCACGCACGGTCTTGCGTGTGCCCAAGATGGGCTGGCCTTCCAGAATATAGCTCTTGCCGTTGCCTCCGTCTGTCTGGTCATAGATGTAGCTTACCGGGATGGGGGAGCCTTCGTTCATCTGATAGCTGCCTTCAACAGTCATGCCTGAAGCACCAGCCTTGGTGTTGTGTACGCGAATCTCAGTGCCTCCCTTGGTGCGATAGAATGTTTGTCCATCTTCCACATTACCTATTACTATATGTGTGTCGAGAATGTCCTTCAGGCGATTTCTCACTTGGTTGTAGTCTGCCTTGCCTATTGAGTCGCCTACAACTCCTGTTGCTGGGTCGTAATTCCAAATACTTGCCCACACGCGGTCGTCTTTGTTCACTTTCGTTCCATCATAATGGAAACGGAAAAGCTGGGTCTGGCTCTTGCCGTATGAACATGGGTCTATGTATTCCAACAGAGCATTGTTTGTGGGTATGAAGAAGCTATAATAGGAGTTAAGAGAGTTGAGATACACATTATATTGCAACTGCTCGATGCCCCAATACAGAATCTTCATGGTCTCATTCACCAGGGCTGGGAATGAAACGCTGACATAGGCTGTTGGAGAATATACATGGTTGGTCAGGTATATGGCACCATTGCAGCCAAGCCATACGGAGTCGATGGCTGAAATTTCAACACCCATGGGATCGTTTGCGTCATTCAGGATTCCTTGGAATTTGGAGGGCACTGATGATATGAATGAACTTAGCATGTTGTTGTTAAGCAATTTCACTACCACTTCGTCGGGTACATTTTCCCATGTGCCATAATAATCCTTGAGGACACGGCCGGCGCCATTCTCCCAATACTCGGTCAGTGCTTCATCGCTTGGCACCATCATCACTGCCATGTCACGTTGCAGGGCGATGTTGCCACCTTGGTCGTTGAGACCGGCGTAGTATGCGTTCCACTCTGGGTCATACTTTAACAGGCCATTCACAGGACCATTGTCTGGAGTGGCATTAAGAGGCTGGCCCTCTTGTGACTTTTCAGAGAAGAATCTTTTTTGGAAAACAGAATCTACGTTCTGGTTATACAAATAATTATATTGTGTGGTTGTTGTCTCACCTACCCAATAAGGTGCGCAGAAACGTTCAAGCAGTTTGTTGAACATGCTGACATTGGGCTTTTGGGCTAAAAGTTCAGCCATGTTTGGTAGTGGTGTGATTACCTCGCTCATCTTATGGATGAATCCATTGGAGCATTTGATGTTGGCTGAGTCCACCTGAACACCGTTGATACTTGCATCTCCAGGTTGGCGATGTGTGGTGTTGTTATACAGAAAATCGTAGTCAGTATTGGTGATGCGCCTGTTTACCAACTGCTTCTCTATGAATTGCACCAGTGGTACGACAGAATTGTCTGTCATGCACACAAGTGGCTTGCCTGACTCGCGGTAGCGTTTCCAATAAGGATTGTCGGGCATTTGTTGTGGACTGAGGATGGAAACAGAATCATAAGGTGTGCTTGAAGCAAACCTCCTCATACATTCTCCCTCACGTGGCGGTGTGCCTTCAACACTTGGGAGACTGTTGAGCTGCATGGAGTTGTCCATCATGCTGCCAAACAAAAGAAGCTTTTTCTGTGATGTTGTCAACTGGTCGTAGTTTCTCACACCCCATTTGTTGGAACGGAAGAAGCGTTCGTATGCAGCATCATCGGCAACGAAGAGGGTCTTTGAACCGGTCTTCGCCAATACCTCGTTGTAGCCCAGGTCGTCAACCATTCTCACCGTATTGGTGTAATTGCCGTTTTCCTTGAGCCAACTGTAGATGCTCGCTCCCCATCCTTCGGGCGTTCGTTCGTCGAGGTCATACTCCGAACAAGACGTCACGACCAATCCTGATGCCAACAGCATTCCTGCCATCAACAAACGATGTAGATTGCGCCTACACTTTGTTTTCTCGGTTTTCATAAATTTAGTATTACTTTTTAGTTTTTAAGATTTTGTGCAAAGGTATTGGGTTATTTTTTAATAATCTTTTTAGATTGTTACAGCGTTTTTGCTCTTCATAGGACGTGTTTTTGAAAATGTATCATGGTTTTTTCATTATGTACCATATTGTTAAAATAGGACAATTTTGCTTGATTGTTAGACAAAATTGATAGGCTTTTTTCGGTATCAAGGCTTTCAAGAAAAGTGGCTTTTCAAGTATTTGCCTGTTATGCTTTCTTTGCAATTGACCAAATCTTCTGGTGTTCCAGCAAAAACTAAATTCCCTCCTTTGTTGCCTCCTTCCGGCCCAAGGTCTATCACGTAATCCGCACTCTTTATGACTTCCATGTTGTGCTCTATTATCAATATGGTGTGCCCTCTGGAAATGAGATTTTGGAACGATGAGAGCAACTTGCGGATATCGTGGAAATGGAGTCCTGTGGTAGGCTCATCAAACATGAACAAGGTGGGGTCTTGTCTTTCCTGACCAATGAAATATGCTAATTTCACTCTTTGGTTTTCACCTCCAGACAAAGTTGATGAACTTTGACCCAACTTTATGTATCCCAATCCCACATCCTCCAAGGGTTGCAGGCGTGACACTATGCTGTCTTGTTTGTTTTCTTTGAAAAATATGATAGCTTCAGAAACGGTCATGTCAAGCACATCGTTGATGTTTTTCCCTGCGAAAGTCACCTCAAGAATATCGTGCTTGAAGCGTTTGCCATGGCATGCCTCACATTCCAATTCCAAATCAGCCATGAATTGCATCTCAACAGTGATGACGCCGGCACCCTTGCATTCGTCACATCGGCCGCCGTCGGCATTGAATGAGAAATATTGTGGGGTGAATCCCATTTGCTTCGACAGTTGCTGCTCTGCAAAGAGCTGGCGGATAGCTTCGTATGCCTTCACATAGGTGGCTGGGTTGCTCCTGCTGCTCTTTCCTATGGGGTTTTGGTCAACAAATTCAACCCTGCGGATTTGTTGCCAGTCGCCTTCAAGGGAAAGATATTCACCAGGCGCATCACAGACGTCGCCCAAGTGCCTTTTCAATGCAGGATAAAGTATCCCTTTAACCAATGATGATTTCCCGCTGCCACTCACTCCAGTAACTACAGTGAAAACGTTGAGTGGTATCCTTACATCTATTCCTCGCAGGTTGTTCATCCGAGCTCCACGCAAGCTTATGAACATATTCCATGGCCTGCGTGTGGCGGGAACAGGTATTTCTTCCAAGTGCGTGAGGTATTTCACAGTGTGGCTGTTGGGATATTTTTCCTCTGAATGAGTCGTTATCTCGCTGGGTTTCCCAATGAAAACCACTTCGCCACCCAATCTGCCGGCATCTGGCCCAATGTCAATAAGATAGTCTGCTGCACGCATGAATTCTTCATCGTGTTCCACGACAATCACGGTGTTTCCTATTGACTGAAGTTCTTTGAGCACATGTATCAAACGTGCTGTGTCGCGACTGTGAAGTCCTATGCTGGGCTCGTCGAGAATATATAGCGATCCAACCAACGAACTGCCAATGGCTGTGGTAAGGTTTATTCTTTGGCTTTCTCCACCACTTAAGGTGTTGGACCTTCGGTTGAGTGTCAGATATCCTAATCCAACTTCTACGAGGAATTGCAAACGGTTGTTTATTTCCACCAAGAGGCGTTTGGCAATGGCTTGCTCATGTTCGTCCAACTCAAGGTTCAAGAACCATTCCCTAAGATTCCATATCGGCATCTCAACCAAGTCGGATATGCTCTTTCCTCCTATTTTCACATAACCAGCTTCTTTCTTTAGTCTTGTGCCACGACAGTCAGGACAGATGGTCTTTCCCTTATATCGACTCAGCATCACTCGATACTGTATCTTGTATTGGTTCTCTCTCACCATGGCAAAGAAAGCATTGATCGACACTTGTTCGTGAATGTCGAGTTGACGGTCCTCGGGAAAACCGTTCCACAGCCAGTCCTTTTCCTTGCTGGAAAGCTCCAGATATGGTTTGAAAATAGGAAAATTGTGACGCGCACCCCTGCGGCAAAACTCTTCCTGCCAAATCTTCATCTTGTCGCCGTGCCAACACTGCACGCACCCTTCGTATATGCTTAATGTGGTGTTGGGTATCACAAGCCTCTCGTCTATGCCTATGACATTGCCATAGCCTTCGCATGTGGGGCAAGCTCCCACGGGGGAGTTGAAAGAAAAGAGATTGTCGCTTGGCTCCTCGAATGTCATTCCATCAGCCTCAAACCTTGTTGAGAAATCATACGACAAGTTGGATGGCAAGAAAGTTATTCTGCATGAGCCGTCACCTTCGTAAAGTGCAGTCTCTATGGAGTCGGTCAATCTCGAAATACTGTCCTTGCTTCCATCTAAAGACATTCTGTCTATCAAAAGGAACAGATTGGATGTTTCCACTTTGCCCAATTCTGGGAGAGACTCAAGCATCTCGTCGATTCTTAGGAACTGGCCTTTGTAGAATAACCTTACAAAGCCTTGTTGTTGCTCCATCTGCAACTGCCTTTCCAGTGTGCGTCCTTCTGGAATGAGGAAAGGTGCCATCACGCAGAATTTTGTCCCGAATGTGAACTCCTTGACTTTGTTAACAATATCTTCAACAGTGTGTTTTTTCACCGGAGAACCGCTTATCGGCGAGTATGTTTTGCCAATGCGGGCATAGAGTAGTCTCAGGTACTCGTATATTTCGGTTGATGTTCCTACTGTGGAACGTGGATTGCGGCTAATAACCCGTTGCTCGATGGCAATGGCAGGAGGCAAGCCCTTGATATAGTCGCACTCAGGCTTGCTCATGCGACCAAGGAATTGTCGCGCATACGACGAAAGGCTCTCCACATATCTGCGTTGGCCTTCGGCATATAGCGTGTCAAATGCCAAGGATGACTTTCCACTCCCGCTGACGCCTGATATTACTACCAGTTCACCATGTGGAATGTCAACGTCTATGTTTTTCAGGTTGTTAACCCGAGCACCTTTCACCTCAATGTGCGATCTCATTGGTCTTTGTTGTTGGCTGTTGAAGATGGCTTTTCGTTGTCTTATTTAGTGGAATTGGCATTGATGGCTGCCAATGCCAGACTGCAAAACTTGCATGTCTTGCTGTCGCTGCGAGATGGCAGCACCACAGGAGCCATCGTTCCTGCCAACATGCCTGCTGTCTCTGCTTTTGAGAATAGGGTGATGGTCTTGTAGAATACGTTGCCTGCCTCTATGTCAGGGAATACAAGTGCGTCTGCCTCTCCTTCCAATGGGGATGCTATGCCTTTTTTCTCCAAGCTTTCCTTGCAACAGGATGTCTTCAGGTCGAGAGGTCCGTCTATGACACATGGTCCAAACGTGCCCTTGCGCCCTTCTTCGATTATTTCTGCATAACGTTCTGTGAAGGGGAAGAATTTGCCGCCTACTTTTTCTGAGCAGTGGATGAGGGATATCTTAGGGATGGAAATGCCAAAGTCGTGACACAGTTTGGTTATGTATCTCACCTGTTCTACTCTTTGCTCGTGTGTGGGGTAGGGGATTACGGCGGCATCAGTGAAGAACAGCATCTTGGGATAGCCAGGAATACAGGATGCGGTGAGATGGGTAAGTACACGACCTTTGGGCAATATTCCATGTTCTTTGTTGAGCACGGCATGCAGCAGGTCGTCTGTATTTATCAAACCTTTCATAAGTATGTCGGCTTTCTGTTCGCGTACCAGCTCAACTGCTTTGTTGGCTGCTTCCAAGCGACTTTCTGCTTCAACGTATGTGATGTGTTCGGCCATTTCGATGAAATCTGGCTTTGTCTCAATGTCTTCCTTGCATCCTACGAAGATAGCTTCTATGAATCCTTCACGAAGTGCGCGTGCCACAGCATATTGGGTGGATTCGTCGGATGCGCATACTACAGCCACGCGCTTGCGTTGGCCTTGTTGGGAAAGGTGAGACACCAGTTGGTCGAAGTTTTTGATGGTTTCCATAATAACGGTGCTTTTGTTAATAATTAGGCATTATATGCAAAGTTAGTGCAAAATGTTCAAACGACCAAATCCCATCGTGTTTTTTTCATGGGATTGGTCGTTTGAATAATTGTTGCAACCTTAATAGTTGCACTTTGCGGAATGCCTAATTTGTGAAATATGTCTTGAAAACAATGGTCAACTAAAGTGAGAATTGAAGCATCATCATTGTATATGGTGCAACATTGTATTTCATCTTCTTGCTTGCCTTTATCGTCTTGGTTTGGGGCGATATTGGCTGTTGCTCATAGTTGTTCTCGTCTTCTGGCTGACCGGAAATGATGGTTTGGACAGCCGTTGGCTTGATGCCCTTGAAGCGTGAGAGGTTTATTGACACGTCCTTTGCATCTGCACTGGCATTGCATATCTTGACAAACAGCTGTCGAGTCTTTGTGTTGAGTATTACTGACTGACCTTGTAGCTCGGTGCCATCTTCTATTTTCACACAGTCTCCGTAATAGTAGTTGCCTGAAGACTGGCCGAACATTTGCTGAACGTAATAGCTGCATGTAAGGTAAGGACGCTCGTTGTCAAAATAAATAAGGTCGGGGTTCCAGTTGGTGGCATTCTTTCTTGCAAAGAGGGGTGCATAAGAAGTCATGGCAACAACGTCTCCATTTCTTTCCACATGGAGCAAGTAAAGTCCTTCTGCCAATGCGTCAATCAGTTTCTTGTCTTTTGCGGCGTATTCGCCAAGATATACTTTTGTCTTGCGGTCACGTGGGTAGTTGTCATATTGACGTGATTTCAAGAAATAATCGCGTGGCTCATAATAATGTTCGTCGAGTATGTCCAAACCAATTTCATCTGCAAGTTTCCAGCCAGTATCGAAATCTCTGTTGCCAGGATGCGAACCGGGGCCTGCCGTTCCTACAATGACGATTTCTGGATGTGCAGAATGTACTCTTTCGTAAATGTACTTGAATCTTTCTATAAATTCTGGAGAAATACGCTCTTCGTTGCCCAAACCAAGGTATTTCAAATTAAATGGCTTGGGATGTCCTGCTTCAGCCCTCAGGCGTCCCCATTTTGTAGTGGCATCTCCATTAGCCCATTCTATCAAGTCCAATGCTTCGTTCACCCATTCGTCCATTTCGCTCATGGGTACCCAGTCTTGTGCCTGGTCTTTCATTCCCCAACCGCCATTGGTGCCCTGGCAACTCACGCCACATGGGAGTATTGGCAATGGCTCCATGCCCAAATCTTCACAGAACTGGAAATACTCGAAATAACCCAAACCCATTGACTGGTGGTAGCCCCATGTGTTTTTCAAACCGCGTCGTTGTTCTTTGGGTCCTATCGTGGTCTTCCAGCGGTATGTGTCCCAAAAACCGTCGCCGCCTCCGTGAACCACGCATCCTCCGGGGAATCGCATGAATTTCGGATGAAGGTCTGCCAAAGCTTGTGCCAAGTCTTTCCTCATGCCGTGTCCTTTGTAAGTGTCTTCTGGCATGAGAGATACCATGTCAACGTCAACAACGCCTGTGCCTAATACCAAAATTTGTAGAATTGCCTTGTCGGCGTCTTCTGAAGCTGTAATCTTTGCTTCATGCTTGGTCCAGTTTGCAGAGGATGTGTTCAGTTTGGCTTCTCCTACAAGTTTGGGGTCTTTTCCCCATCCCTGAGGCACAACCAGCGCCACGCGAACTTCTTTGGCATTGCCTTCTACGTTTCTCATGAAGATAGAAAAATCATACTTCGAACCTGCCTTGACTCTAAAGCCATCGAACCCGTCATTCTGGATGCCAAAACCTGTCCAGCCTGAATAGTCATAATAATGTCCAACACGCTCTACATGAAGACGCATGTATGTTGGGTTGTTTGCGTGGATGGGCTTGTCGCTTCGTGGTTCAATGTAGCCAAGGGAATGGCCTGGGCGAATCATGCGCCACGACGTGCCAGGTCCCCAACCGTCTTTTTCTGCCGGACTGTATTCAAAAGAGCCGTTTTGGACGAGTTCTGCATAAAGGCCTCCGTCTGCGGCACTGCTGATGTCTTCAAAAAAGATGCCTATTAGTTCGTCGCTTATCTGTTTGCCACCAGCAGGTGCTGTAATGGGCTTTTGGGCAGACATGCCCAAGGATGTTACCATGAAGGCAAGGATGATTAAGTTGCGTCTTTTCATTGTTGTAGTATTATGTTTATTGAATAGTTGGTATGAAAACTTAATAAATCTATTGTTTCTTGATTTGCAAATATAATTTAAAAACTTTGATTTTGTTGTAATCGAAACGTTATTTGTTTGTTTAGGTTACTTATGCAGTTGAAATGGTTACATTTTATAATTTCAATATCGGGACAATAAATAAATGTGGAGACTATTTTGATATAAATTATGATGCTGTTTTTTGCAGATGTCTTGTTTTTTTGTAAATTTGCACATCTAAATTAATACCCATGCCAGACAACAATACAAACAATAACAGAAAAACACGCAAGCCGGCTAATGCTGCATTTGATTCAGGGTTGGGACATCTTCCACCACAATCCTTGGAAACAGAACGACTTGTGCTTGGAGCCTTGATGATAGACAAGGATGCTTTCACCGTGGTGAGCGAAATACTTCGACCTGAAACTTTCTATGAGCCACGCAACCAAAAAGTCTTTTCAGCCATTCAGACATTGAGCATAAATGAGAATCCTGTGGATATGCTCACTGTGGTGGAACAATTGAAGCGAGATGGGACTTTGGAGGAAGTAGGAGGCCAGATGTATGTTTATGACCTTACTGCCAATGTCGCGTCTTCTGCGCACATAGAATATCATGCACGTATTCTTGCCCAGAAATCATTGGCAAGGGAGCTTATTTCTTTCGCAAGTAGGATAGAGACTCTTTCTTTTGACGAAAGCAATGACATAGAAATGGTCATGCAGGAAGCTGAGGGCAATTTGTTTGAGTTGTCGCAAAAGAACATGCGGCAGGACTATACACAGATTGACCCTATTGTGAAACAGGCTGTTGAGATAATGCAGAAAGCTGCTTCCAATTCGGGGGGATTGACAGGTGTGCCTACAGGATACGCAAAACTCGATGACATGACTTCTGGGTGGCAAAAGAGCGATCTGATAATACTGGCTGGACGTCCGGCAATGGGCAAGACTTCTTTTGCTCTTTCTCTTGCTAAGAACATATCGGTGGACAATCGTGTGCCTACGGCGTTCTTCTCGCTTGAAATGAGTAATGTCCAATTGGTCAACAGGTTGATTTCCAACACATGTGAGATTGACAGCAAGAAGATAATGAACGGCCAACTGGATGACGATGAGTGGCGTCGCCTCGACAAGAACATAAGGAAACTGGATGGCGCACCTCTCTATCTTGACGACACCCCTGGTCTTTCCATATTTGAATTGCGTACCAAGGCACGCAGGTTGGTAAGAGAAAAGAATGTGCAAATCATAATGATAGACTACCTGCAATTGATGAATGCTAACGGCATGAGATTTGGAAGCCGTCAGGAAGAGGTGTCCAACATTAGTCGCTCGTTGAAATCAATGGCAAAGGAACTTGACATTCCTATCATTGCCTTGTCGCAGCTTAATCGTTCGGTGGAACAAAGAGATGCGGAAGGTGGAAAAAGACCTCAGTTGAGTGACTTGCGTGAATCTGGTGCCATCGAACAGGATGCTGACATGGTGCTGTTCGTACACCGTCCAGAATACTATCACATATATCATGATGAGAATGGCAACGATCTGAGGGGTATGGCACAAATCATCATCGCAAAACACAGGAAAGGTGCTGTAGGTGATGTGCTGCTGCATTTCAAAGGCTCGTTTACAAGGTTCGACAATCCAGAAGATACATATATGCCGCCGACAGAGGGTGGGGAGATTAAAGGCTCAAGAATGAATTTGCCTCCTGAGGCAGACCCGTTCGGACCGCCACCTATAGAAGAGGCTCCTTTTTGATAATTCAATACCTTAATATTATATGAAGACAACAGTTTTTAGAATTAATGATTTAAAAAGAACTGCCATGAATTTTAGAAATATTAAATTGCTTCTCCTTTTTCTTGTTATTTCCTTGGAGGCATGTGCACAGTTGCCTTCAATTTCCATTCTTGGTGATTCCTATTCCACCTTTGAAGGCTATGTGACACCTTCTACCAACGAAATGTGGTATTACGAACAACCTGGTAATCGTACGGACGTGGATGATGTTACTCAGACATGGTGGTGGCAAGTGGCACATGAAGGGGGCTTTCGCATTTGTGTCAACAATTCTTATAGCGGAAGCACGATAGGATATCAAGGTTATGACGGAAATGACTATTCGGATATGTCGTTTATCACAAGAATGGACAACATTGGCAATCCTGACATTATTCTAATTTTTGGTGCAACTAATGACAGTTGGGCTGGTGAACCAGTGGGAGAGTACAAGTATGAGGGATGGAAAAAGGGTGATTTTTACTTCTTCAGACCTGCAATGGCTTTCCTTTTAGACCATATTACGAAAAGATATCCAAATGTGAAGGTGTATTTCTTGCTTAATAGTGAACTGAGAGAGGACATCAATGATTCTTGCATTGCTATATGCAAACATTATAATATACCATGCATCCAGCTTCACGACATCCACAAGATCAATGGGCATCCTTCCAAAGAAGGTATGAAAGCCATTTCAAAACAGGTTCTTGAAGCCATAAAATGACAAATTGTTGTAATTTGGACAATTTTTCTTGCAAATTATTTGTCTGTAATCGAAAAATGTTATACTTTTGCACCAAAATTAGAAAATATGAATATTGGTATCATTATTATTAGCATTTCTATCCTCCGACTTCAGATTGAAGATGGAAGTGATTAGGTGTGCTGATTGATGATGCATCATTTTAATTAGAGCCTTTCTCACTTCCAGTGGTGGGAAAGGTTTTTTCTTTGTATAACATATAACAAAAAATGACAGACAGATTATTTATTTTTGACACTACGCTCCGTGATGGAGAACAGGTTCCAGGATGCCAACTCAACACAATTGAGAAAATTCAAGTAGCACGTCAACTTGAACAGTTGGGCGTCGATGTAATTGAGGCGGGGTTCCCTATTTCAAGTCCTGGGGATTTCAATTCCGTCATCGAAATATCCAAAGCCGTGACATGGCCTACGATATGTGCATTGACAAGAGCAGTGGAAAAAGACATTGATGTGGCTGTTGAGTCTTTGAAGTATGCCAAGCACAAACGTATTCATACCGGCATAGGAACCAGCGATTTGCATATCAAGTACAAGTTCAACTCCAACCGTGAGGAAATAATAGAACGTGCCGTGGCTGCTGTGAAATATGCAAAAAAATATGTGGAGGATGTGGAATTTTATGCCGAAGACGCCGGCAGGACTGATAATGAATATTTAGCACGGGTGGTGGAGGCTGTCATCAAGGCTGGTGCAACGGTGGTCAATATTCCAGATACCACAGGCTACTGCTTGCCTTATGAGTATGGTGCAAAGATAAAATATCTCATGGAACATGTTGATGGAATTCATAAAGTTGTGATTTCCACTCATTGCCACAATGACCTTGGAATGGCAACTGCCAATACTTTCAGTGGAATAGTTAATGGGGCAAGGCAAGTGGAAGTTACTGTGAACGGCATAGGCGAAAGGGCTGGAAATACGTCTCTTGAGGAAATAGCCATGATCCTCAAATGCCACAAACACCTTAACATTGATACTAATATCAATACGACAAAAATCTACCCTACAAGCAGAATGGTCTCTGGGTTGATGAACATGCCTGTGCAGCCCAACAAGGCTATTGTCGGACGAAATGCTTTCGCCCATTCCAGTGGAATACACCAAGATGGGGTGCTAAAAAATGCTTCCACGTACGAAATCATCGACCCCAAGGACATCGGACTTGATGATAATTCAATCGTTCTTACTGCTCGTTCTGGACATGCGGCTCTCAAATATCGTCTCAATGTACTTGGTGTCAATGTGGATGATGACAAACGAATGGACAAAATCTATGAGAAATTCCTAAAGTTAGCAGACCAAAAAAAGGATGTCAATGATGCTGACATCTTGTTGCTGGCTGGAGCCGACACTGCCGAATCACGTGCCGTGAAGCTTGATTTCCTGCAAGTTACAACAGGTATGGGGGTAAGGAGCGTTGCAAGCATTGGCATCGACATTAGTGGACAGAAATTTGAGGCTGCTTCAACGGGCAATGGACCAGTGGACGCTGCCATAAATGCATTGAAGAAAATCATCTTGAAGAAGATGACTCTCAAGGAGTTTACAATCCAAGCCATATCAAAGGGTTCTAATGATGTAGGAAAAGTGCACATGCAAGTGGAGTACAACAATGGACTTTATTACGGCTTTGGTGCCAATACCGACATAGTGACGGCATCGGTGGAGGCATATATTGATTGCATAAACAAATTCAAAAATTGATGATAAATGAACACCTTGTTTGACAAAATTTGGGATAAACATGTGGTGCAACTGGTTGAAGATGGACCAACCCAACTGTATATCGACAGACTTTACTGTCATGAAGTTACGTCTCCACAGGCTTTTGACGGACTGAGGAAACGGGGCTTGAAATGTTTCCGACCTCAGCAAATCTATTGCATGCCCGACCACAACACACCTACACACGACCAGGACAAGCCGATAACTGACCCCGTGTCGAAAAAACAGGTGGACACTCTAAAGCGAAACTGCGAAGAGTTTGGACTTGCATATTTTGGGGTCATGTCACCCGACAATGGCATCATTCATGTTGTAGGTCCTGAGAAAGGTCTTTCCTTGCCGGGAATGACCATCGTATGTGGGGATTCCCACACGTCAACCCATGGTGCCATGGGGGCTGTGGCTTTCGGTATCGGCACTTCTGAGGTGGAGATGGTGCTGGCATCTCAATGCATCTTGCAACAGAAACCGAAATCGATGCGAATAAACATCGACGGACAATTGGAAAAAGGTGTCACTGCCAAGGATGTTGCTTTATATCTGATGGCAAAGATATCGACCTCTGGAGCAACTGGCTTTTTCGTGGAATATGCCGGAGAAGTGGTCAGGGCAATGTCCATGGAGGAGAGGCTTACTCTTTGCAACCTTAGCATTGAGATGGGTGCAAGAGGAGGCTTCATAGCTCCAGATGAAACCACTTTCAATTATCTGAAAAATAGGGAGTTTGCACCAAAAGGTGATGAATGGGATAAGGCGGTGTCGTATTGGAGAACACTGAAAAGTGGTGATGATGCCGTATTTGATAAAGAATTGTTTTTTGATGCAGCAGACATACAGCCACGCATCACCTATGGCACAAATCCGGGTATGGGCATGGGTATTGATGATACAATTCCTTATGCGGATTCCATTACTGACCAAGAACCTGCCTCTTTCATGAAGTCGTTGGACTACATGGGATTGCATGAGGGGCAAAAACTAATAGGCCTTCCGATAGACTATGTCTTCCTTGGTGCTTGCACCAATGGCAGGATAGAGGACTTCAGAGCTTTCGCTTCCATTGTCAAAGGACGTCATAAGGCGGAAGGGGTTACGGCATGGCTCGTACCTGGCAGTTGGGCTGTCTATAAACAAATCATTAGTGAAGGATTGGACGGCATCTTGAAAGACGCCGGCTTTGAAATACGCCAGCCTGGATGTTCGGCTTGCCTCGCAATGAACGACGACAAGGTGCCTGCTGGAAAATATTGCGTTTCCACAAGCAACCGCAATTTTGAAGGACGACAAGGGCCTGGGGCACGTACCATCTTGGCAAGTCCTCTTGTGGCTGCCGCCGCTGCAGTAACAGGGGTTGTCACCGATCCAAGAACACTTTTATCCTGACATAACTATGAAACAAAAATTCAACATCATCAAGTCAACCTGCGTTCCCCTGCCTTTGGAGAATGTGGATACAGACCAAATCATACCTGCAAGATTCCTCAAAGCTACAGACAAAGAGGGGTTGGGAGACAATCTTTTCCGCGACTGGAGATACGACAAGGATGGACAACCCGTAAAGGATTTTGTACTCAACAATCCTGCCTATGGAGGTTGCATCTTGGTGGCTGGCAAGAACTTTGGCTCAGGCTCGTCAAGGGAACATGCGGCGTGGGCAATAGCAGGCTATGGATTCAGAGTGGTCATTAGTTCTTTTTTCGCAGATATTCACAAGAACAACGAGCTAAACAATTTCGTCTTGCCTGTCGTCGTTACAGAAGGGTTCTTGGAACGTCTTTTTAAAAGCATTTATGATAACCCCAAAATGGAAGTCGAAGTGGACTTGCCAAACCAGAAAGTGACAAATTTGGCAACAGGTGAAAGTGAGTTTTTTGAAATCAATGGATACAAAAAACACTGTCTTGTAAATGGTCTTGACGACATCGATTTCTTGTTGCATAATATTGACAAAATCGTGGCATGGGAACAGATGAACAAATAAGAGAAGCCCCATTTCTGCACCCGTTTGTGGAAATCATGGACAGCACCTTGAGGGATGGCGAGCAGACAAGTGGTGTCTCGTTTTTGCCCCACGAGAAATTGATGATAGCAAGAATGCTCATCAATGATATCAATGTGGATAGGGTGGAAGTGGCTTCTGCAAGGGTGTCGGATGGTGAAAAGGCTGCCGTGAAACTAATATGTGCCTTTGCTGAAAAGGAAGACAAACTTGACCGCATCGAGGTGCTCGGATTTGTTGACGGCAAACTGTCACTTGACTGGATTCATGGCTGTGGATGCAGAAACATCAACTTGCTGGCTAAGGGTTCGCTCAAGCATTGCAGGCAGCAACTTCACAAAACGGCAGATGAACATGTCGATGACATCATGAGGTCGCTTGACTATGCCGAACATCTTGGCATGGGAGTAAACCTGTATCTTGAAGATTGGAGCAAGGGCATGCTCGAGTCTCCTGATTATGTCTATCATGTTATGGACAAGCTATACCATACAAACATCAGGCGGTTCATGCTCCCTGATACTCTTGGCATTACAAACCCGCTGCAAGTGATAGAGTTCTTCAGGAAGATGCGCAAAAGGTATCCGGATGCCCATTTTGATTTTCATGCCCATAATGATTATGATCTGGCAGTGTCCAACTCATTAGCTGCCGTGCTATGTGGTGCCAAGGGCATTCATGTCACTGTCAATGGCTTGGGAGAACGCTGTGGCAATGCACCTCTCGCAAGTGTTCAGGTAATACTAAAGGACCAGTTCAAGGCGCAGACACATATCAAAGAGGACAAACTCAATGACATTAGCAGGATGGTGGAAGAGTATAGCGGCATAGCAATAGCGCCAAACCAACCTATCGTGGGGGATAATGTCTTCACGCAAGTGGCTGGCGTGCATGCTGATGGTGACAACAAAGACAACTTGTATTGCAACGAACTCGTTCCCGAACGCTTTGGAAGAAGTCGCGAATATGCTCTTGGAAAAAACAGCGGAAAGGCCAACATTGCACTGAATTTGCAAAAACTGGGACTTGAACTTACCCCCGACCAAATGGCAAAGGTCACTCGACGTATTACAGAACTTGGGGAAAGAAAGGAAATCGTCACTCAAGAAGACTTGCCTTATATCGTCAATGATGTTCTGAAACACACTACGCCTGAAGAGAAGGTAAAGCTTATTAGTTATATGGTGACCTCTACTTATGGGCTGAAACCCATAGCAAGCATCAAAGTTGAAATACGAGGCAAACAATATGCTGCGGAATCAACTGGAGATGGTCAATATGACGCCTTCGTAAAAGCACTAAGGAAAATATTCAAGACAAACCTCGATAGGACTTTCCCTATCCTTGCCAATTATGCTGTTACCATACCTCCTGGCGGTAGGACAGACGCTCTTGTGCAAACTGTCATCACATGGAGGCATGGAGACAAGATGATTAGAACAAGAGGCCTTGACGCAGACCAAACGGAAGCTGCCATCAAGGCTACCCTGAGAATGCTCAATATATATGAAGATGAATCTAATTTCTAAATGTTTTTGCTATGAAACTGAAAATTGCTGTCTTAGCAGGTGATGGAATAGGACCTGAGATAATGAAACAAGGCATTGGCGTGCTGGATGCCATAGCTGAAAAATTCGGACATCAAATAGAATACGAAGAGGCTTTGGCGGGCGCTCATGCCATTGATGTGGTGGGAGACCCTTTCCCTGAAGAAACTTTCAAGATTTGCCAAAATGCTGATGCTGTGCTCTTCGCTGCTGTGGGTGACCCTAAATATGACAACGACCCAACTTCAAAAGTGCGTCCGGAACAGGGATTGCTCGCAATGAGGAAGAAACTGGGATTGTATGCCAACATCAGACCCATACAAACGTTCAAATGCCTCGTACATAAAAGCCCTCTCAAGGACGAACTGGTGGAGGGTGCTGATTTCGTATGCATACGCGAACTGACTGGGGGCATGTATTTCGGAGAAAAATACCAAGACAATGACAAGGCGTATGATACAAATTATTACACTCGCCCTGAAGTGGAAAGAATACTGAATGTTGGCTTCGAATATGCGAGAAAAAGAAATCACCACCTAACCGTCGTTGATAAGGCCAATATCTTAGCTTCAAGCAGATTGTGGCGACAAATTGCCAAGGAAATGGAACCTTTGAATCCTGACATCAAGGTTGACTACATGTTTGTGGATAATGCTTCCATGAGAATGATTTTAGAGCCTAAGTTCTTCGATGTGATAGTGACAGAAAATACATTTGGGGACATCTTGACTGATGAAGGCAGTTGTATCTCTGGTTCCATGGGATTGTTGCCTTCTGCTTCAACGGGTGAAAGCACACCTGTCTTCGAACCTGTTCATGGCTCTTGGCCACAGGCTGCGGGCAAGAATATCGCCAACCCTTTGGCTCAAATATTGTCTACTGCCATGATGCTCGAATATTTCAATCTTTTTGAGGAAGGTGATTTGATACGCAAAGCCGTAAGCGCAAGTCTCGACGCAAATGTTCGTACGCCTGAAATACAAGTTGAAGGTGGCAAACTATATGGGACTAAAGAGGTTGGTGAATGGATTGTAAACTGGATAAAAAACAATTGAACATTAGGTGCCTGTTTCCAACTATTTGTGAAACAGGCACCTTTGCAAATGTTATCTTTGATTGATAATGTGCAAAAATGCTTAATTGCATGACAATTTTTCCTCGTTTCTTTATTTATTGATTACCTTTGCTTTAACAATCTTTCGTTTCACTATAAAAATTATGTCATTTTGAAATTAAAGACACTCTTCTTGGTTGTTATTGTTTGTGGGTGCTTCACACAGAACATCAAGGCACAAGGTAACGCACATTATCTTGATTCTTTGGATGCGGCATCTGAAAAACTTAGAAAGTTTCCTGACAATATAGACCTGCGTCTGAAAAAGGCGTCATGGAACATGATGCTTCAACAATGGGAGTATGCACAAAAGGAATATGATGCCATACTCAAAAGGGATACCAACAATGTTGCTGCACTTTATTATCGCGCTTATACTTATGAGAAACTACATCGCTACAAATATGCCAGAAGGGATTATGAAGCGATGCTGAAGATTGTACCGGGGAATTTCAATGGTATGTTGGGCTTGGCATTGCTTTGCCAAAAAGACATGCATTACACAGAAGCAATGAACCTAATCAACCAATTGATACAATTGCATCCCGACAGCGCTGTGGCATATGCCGCAAGGGGTGGTATGGAATTGGAACGAAACATGCTTGAATTGGCAGAGTATGATTATGGGGAAGCAATGAAACGTGCGCCTGAAGACACCGACTTTATTCTCAATAGGGCTAATGTCAGACTAAAGTTGGGGCGCAGGCGAGAGGCAAAAGAAGATTTGGATTTGGCAGTGAAAAAAGGTGTCCCACGTCCAGCATTGGCTGAATGGTATTCTTTATGCAAGGAATGATTTTCAGCCTTTTTCACTTAGTAGTTTGCTTTTTCTCTGTTTTTTTTTCTTTAATGGCGTTTTTTTGAAAGAAAAAGAAAGATGTTTTCTTTTTTTTTTGTTATTTTTGTTGCCAAATATGAGATAGTGCCAACAAAACATATCAAATATCTTATTTTAAAACAATCTATTATGAAACCAAGACTATTATTACTAGCTGTTTCGGCATTAGCATGGGCATTTTCCATTAACACTTATGCACTTGACGATGTCACAGCGCAGTACATCGCAGATCCGGGATTCGAGAATATTGAAGCCTATACAGGAGCTCTCTCTGGAGGCGACAATGTCAACAACAGCATCGATTATCTTGAAAACGGATGGGAAAACACGAGTTGGGCGTCATGGAGTTGCTCTGCCGTCGTTCAAGTTGGTGGGGCAGGAACCGTGGCTGGAGTCGGAGCTCCTTCAGATGGAACCGGCAATATGTTTGGCTTTTCCGTAGGATGGAACGGAATAGTCACTTACAAGTCTGATAATGTCTCTTTGTCAAAAGGATATTATGTATTGAAAGTAGATGCATACAACAATAACGATGCTGCTTCAGTGTTCACATCAAAGTTGGGGTTCATCACTACCAATGGCACTGCGTATATCTCTAATTCAAAAACATTCCCTTATGGTATATGGACAACCGACTATGTTGCCTTTGAAATCACCGAAGCAACCGAGGGTTATTTCCAAATTGGTGGACAGGCGGTGAATCAAGGTTCTGGAAATAATGCAAAGCTGTTTATCGACAACTTGCAATTATACAGATCTGATTATCCCATTGATTTCACCGAGAATGTAGCAACAGTAAAAGAACCTTGGCATGGTAGTGGCACA
>ONAG01000029.1 GCA_900315745.1 uncultured Prevotellaceae bacterium | reverse complement strand
TCAATCCACGCCCCTACACGAGGGGCGACCGAGACAACCTCGTGCAAAGATTCACCAATAATCAGTTTCAATCCACGCCCCTACACGAGGGGCGACTTTCAAGGTGATTAGTAATATGTCAAAGGTTGGTGTTTCAATCCACGCCCCTACACGAGGGGCGACACGCATCATACGTGGTTGTAATACTCCGTTTGGTGTTTCAATCCACGCCCCTACACGAGGGGCGACGTAGGCATGGAGCGGATGCCCGTCAAGGTGGAGTTTGTCAATCCACGCCCCTACACGAGGGGCGACCGAGACAACCTCGTGCAAAGATTCACCAATAATCAGTTTCAATCCACGCCCCTACACGAGGGGCGACTTTTTGTCGCCGGCAATGCCAACCGCGTAAAAGTGTTTCAATCCACGCCCCTACACGAGGGGCGACTTTAACAAATCTCCACATTGTCTTATCTGAAACGTTTCAATCCACGCCCCTACACGAGGGGCGACAAATGAATTGTGAAAACCCTATTATAATATATAATGTTTCAATCCACGCCCCTACACGAGGGGCGACCGGATAAGTATTTGCAAGATATTGCCTTTAAGGATGTTTCAATCCACGCCCCTACACGAGGGGCGACTTGGAAAACGACCACACTTTCATGCCCTCTTTTTTGGTTTCAATCCACGCCCCTACACGAGGGGCGACGCCTAATGTAAAACGAATGCTATTTATAAGCAATGTTTCAATCCACGCCCCTACACGAGGGGCGACTGTTATTATATTGATGTGTTGATTTTCAATGTAGAAAAAGAGCCTTTCTGCGAATCGTTTTTTAGTTTATGAATATTTGTGATTTATGAATGTGATTTTTTATGTAACAATATGATAATCAATTTGTGCGAATAAGAGTGGAATTGTTGCAAAGCATAAAGTTCGCTCTTATATAATTAGGGCATCTGTCGGGTCGAAAGATGTGAGTTTACCAATTGTTTCAATTCTTCTATGCCAATTATTGCCAAGGAAGTAAAAGCGAATGCTGTCTGTGGAATCGTTTATAATGGCTTCTAATTTGCCTTTTAATACCACAAATTGTGTCTCTGAAATTAGGCACTCAAATACGGAATTTTGGACTCGTTGACCATAGTTGACACATTCTTTGGCAACTTTACGGAGCCTCTTGCCACCTTCTTTAGACGTGGTATCGACATCGTATGTTATCAATATCAACATAATTTATCTCATTAGGAATACGGGGTAATCATCTAAGTCGTTGCGAAGGAAACGAGAGAGAAGCATAGCTTGTGTGTATGGTAGTAGGCCAAGGGGTATTTTTTCTTTCAAGTATGGATGCTCTATGGTTTCCTTTTTGCGTTTTTGCCAACTTGCAATCAATCCTTTCCGTAACTCATCCTTCATGATAATGGCATCGTCTCCTTGCCTAATAAAATCACTTTTTTTTACCTGCTTGCGATTGATAATGGAGAGAACAAGTCGGTCTCCAAGATAAGCTCTCAGTTCTTCCATCATGTCTAATGCAAGGGATGCTCTCCCTGGTCTAAGCGTGTGCATGAAACCTACGTATGGGTCTAAACCCACAGACTCTAATGCGGCTGCCACTTCGTTTGCTATAAGTGTATAAATGAAAGATAACATAGCATTAACTTCATCCTTAGGAGGTCTCCTCGAGCGTCCGTCAAACGAGAATTCTGATTTCTGGTTTAGAATTAGGTGGTCAAAAACCCCAAAATATACATTTGCGGCTCGCCCTTCCTCACCACGAAGCACATCCATGCTTTCAGCCTTAGCTACATTTTTTCTACTCCTATCCAACAGCTTGGCTGCATATTCCACATTTTCATCCATTCCATTATCCCTGATAAAACGCCTAAGGATATTCTTGGAATTAAAGATTTTTCCAGAGATAAACAACTTGCCAAGATGCAAGGCTACATTCTCGTCTTCTGACAACATGTATTGCTTCTTCCGCAAAAGTACATTACCTTTTGTCGCACCTTGGATACGCCCAATGAACCGACCTTGGGGTGACATGAAAGCTAATGACACATCATTGTCCATACATAATTTCATCAGACCTGGGCTTGCACCCATATAACCGAATGTCACAATTCCTTCAATATTCACAATTGGTATGCGGAACACTTCTTCTTTGTTAACTGATACTACAACATTTAAGCCATCTTTTGCAAGATAGGCTTCTGGTGTGGTAATGTATAGTGTATTAAGCAGTTTCCTCATCGAGTGTTTTCTTTAGATAAAATGATACACTTGGTTTTTTTGCCAATTCTGGCGAACAAATATTGTGAAGGGAACATTTTTTACATCCATTATGCTCTACAGCTTTTGGGGTGCGCCCGATGGCAAAAGTCTGGTGCATGGCTTCGGAAAGTTTGAAGGTTAATTGACGTAATTGTTCATCAATCTTTACGGTTTCCCTATGCCTTGTTTCATAGTAGAACAATGATGCTTCTGAAATATGTATTCCATGCATCTCCTCCAAACAAATGACTTGAGCTGCCAGTTGTACTTCATCGCGCTCGTCGGGTTTACTATGCCCACGCTTATATTCTATCGGGTAGGGCTTCCAATAGCCTGGATACCGTGAATGGGTGATAGTGTTCTCTTTTGTGCCAGATGGGATAAGTTCTATTGCATCGCAAATTCCATACAAGCCCAAAGCATGTGAAGCAATATGCACGGTCCGCAATGTAATGGTATTGCCGTTTTTTTGGCGGTATGCAGGATTGTCAACGTTCTTGTGTAACAAATTACCTTCTGCTGTAAATCGATTGTCGTCCCACTGCTGTTCTATATGAATCAACGCCCATTGTCGGGGACAGTACATATAGTGCTGAATCCCCGACAACATAAGCATTTGGTCATCGTCGTAATACATCAAATCATCTCTTCAATGGTAACACCGCTTGGAAGGTTCTGATAATCAATGGTCACTATATAGTCTTCAAATTTGCGAGGAGCACCAATACATGTCTTCTCCACATTTACCAAGTTAAAGAGCTTATTGGCAGGAGCGTTACCCAGTATAGAATTGTGTTTGAATACGATTAGTTTCTGTGCACTCATTAAACCGCGAGCAGCTGAGCGGTCAACATCAAACATGTTCTTTAATGCATCCCAGAACAATGATAAATCTTCTTCCGAGAAACCGGTTTGTTGTGCAAGGTTAGCTGAAATGAATCCGTGGCAAACGTAGAGACCATAAGGTATTGTGGCTTTGCGACCCATAGTACGATTATCACCACTTTGTTTCTCTGATTCTTTTTCTGTAGCAACAGCCATACGGGTGATGGAATGCTCCATTGAAGTAATGGGGTCAATAGAGCGTGCGAAAGTAAACTGTATAGGTCCACGTACTTGTCCTGCATTTTTACCGGTGGACATTACCGCACCAAATGTACGTATGTCATAAAATTTTTGGCACATAACAACCCTTGCAGCAGAGGTCTTGTCTTTCGCATTCTTCACGCTGTCTTCTTCATGAGCTGCATCAATAGATTTGTTTAGTATAGCTTTTTCCTTGATGAAGATATCATAGCCGTTGGTGCAACCTTTTGCTATTTGTACATAATTTCTTACTTTTCGTTTCAGACAAACATCAGTCACGAGACCCATTCCAGTTTCTGCATCCACACGTGGAAGGTTTCCTGCATCAGGGTCACCATTTGGGTTACCGTCTTGTACATCAAAGATGTAAACGAAATCAATTCTGTTTTTTATTTCTGACATAATTTTATTATTTTATTTGTTTGTTATTCATTATTGTTCTCATCGGACTTTGTAAAGAAATTTTGTCGCTGATGGTAAAAACCGATGAAAAAGCGACCTTGGTCTTGAAGGTCAAGTTGAGCATGGAATCCATTGGCATCAATTTTGTTTATAATTTCTTGCTTCAACTTCTCGAAATAAATACGACGACCTTCATTTTCCAATTTCTCTAAATGGTGATTGGAAAGGTTTAGGATAGTGGAGAACACAGAAGCAGGCGTGGAGCTTGCAGAGTTCATATAACGTTCTCTGATAGAATGTTGTTTGTTGGCCTCTTCTTGAATCTTGTCAAGTACGGCAAACAGCCTGCCACATAAGTAGCCTTGATTTGTGTTTTCTTTGTCTAACATAATTCTTATTTTTTGTTCCTTAGTATTTGTTAATCTATTGAGGTATGCCTTGATAATGGCGGCGCGGGTAATATGTACAGCGTTTTTGTCTTTGTCGCCTGACTCTGCACGAATACGCCTAATGCACGATGAAAAGAGTGTCTGTGGATAGGATGTTCCTTGAAGAATACTTTTAACAATGCTTTCTGGCAGATTTGGTGTAACGTCAGATACTTTTCCTCCCAAGGTTACTTCACTAAGAATATTTCGCAGGCTCATATATGGTTTCTTGATTTGGCGTGTATCAACTATTTCCATGTCATCGAAATGTTTGCATATGGTTTCTGCGAATTGCTTAATTGGAATTTCTGCCCAATAAGTAACGGCAATTCTTGCTGCATTTGGTGCCAGTCCTAAAATATAAAAAACATCATAGGAGGAGGTTTTCAATTTACTTGAATAAATTGATTGGAAAACCTTACGGACTTGCTCAATATTCCTATTTGGATCATCTTCTTGTTCTTTGAAACCAAAAAGGCTGAAGATACTCTCTTCGATCTTTCGTCCGAAATCATTTTGTTTTGATGCCCAAAAAAGAAAGGTGCGCGAACCTACCACATATTTATTGAGAGAGTTTGGTTCTAAAAGATGATTTAGTGCTGTAGTGTAAGCAAATTCAGCTTCTTCGCCAATTGGAGCATTACCACCTTTTGCCTTTCCATAAGAGTCATATCCAGAATTTACTTGGAAAGCTACCAGCTTAGCTGTTGCTTGACTGCCAGAAATCATAGTTGCAGTGGTAGTTTCTACTGCATTGCATTTCTCGCCAGACACGATGCATATTTGTTGCCCTTCTGTCTCTTTCTTATTCTCACCATCTAACAATTCGCTTTTTTCAGCCACGATTTTTGTTTCACCTTCTATAAGGAATGAAAATGTGGAATACTTTTTATTTAGATTTTTGACAATTTCTGGCCAAAGTATATCAGTTTGCATAAGTTTAATAACTTCGCATTGTTCATTTTGATAGAACTTGTACACGGCTGTGATGTCTGGGTTATTTGGGTGTGCTTCAAAAATACTTTTGACTTTATCTTTGAATGTTTGATATTGTGCCAAACCGTCTTTTTTGTCAGAATATCCAAATACATACCCGCTATTGTCATATAAGTAGTTGGCTGCAAGTGCGCTTGTCCTACCTATGTGCTTCTTTACAAGGAATTTTTGAGCTTGTTTCTTGTCTATGCGACGGTCTTCAAATCTCAGAAAACGTCCATCCTTATCAATAACGATAAGGAACCCTATTTCCTTAAGTTCCATTCCTTTTTGTGGCAAATTGCCACACCGATGGTAGTAGTCATATAGTGCTTTTAGTATCATTTTAGAATCTCCTCACTGTCTTTTGGTGGAACAATAATAACTCCATTTTCCATCTTTGCACGATAGAACATGGCTGGTGGATTATTTGGAGCACTCTCAAAGTCCATGTCATAGAGCATGATACCAAGGTCGCGACTTTCAGAAATTGGCGCATCAAGTTTTTCTATTTCTTGATTTACCAATCGGAATGAGGCACAACATTCACGTGTCCCTAAGTATGGTTGTGTAAAGCATTGTCCTTTTTGGGCACGACGTTCAAACATGGCATTGTATTTACCAGGATTCTCGTCTTGGCGTTCTTCGCAATTTAATAAATCAGACTTTTTAGGACGTTTCCTTATGGGTATAAACACAAGTTTTGCCCAAATTCGATAATGCACGTCACGCAGCATGAGGGTGTTCTTCTGTTGACGCTTCTCCTCAATAAATATAGGTGTCTTTCCTGCAACAGTTCCCACTTCATTTCTCCTTACAGACGTCCATTTTATGTCATTCAGTACTTCTATCTTTGTTACTTGCCAGCGAAAGGCTGGTTTCCAAAAGATAGCTTCGAAGATGGCACGTACGGCTGATGGAGTTATGACATCATAACTCACCCTTTCTACCTTAAACTCCGGGCGTGTGAAACAAGCCATCGGCCCCCATACTTCTAAGCAAAATTCTTTGTCAAAGTGTTCCATATCTAATTATATAATATATGTTTCTTCTAACCATTTGTTCTCTGTGGTCAATCCTGTTTCTTTTCTGTAAAAATTTGGATTTAAAATGGCATATATATTTTCAAAAGGGTTTTCAATTGCTCCCGCCTTATTCAGTAATTGAAAATCATTTTTCTTAATGTTTACACTATATTTTGCCAATTCTTTCATCAGAAAGTAAGACGGCCCCTGAAATAAGAGTTGCTGGTAGAGTTCTAAACTTTTGTTCCAATTGATTATGACAGAAGTCGTTTTGTCATCAATTAGATGGAATTTTTTTGAAGACTCTTCAAATTCACATTCACATTTGTAAAGCATTTCCTGTATGTTTGATATGTCGAAACTACTAATGCGTGAATGCAACTGTTGAAAGTAACATGTCATAGCTTCTGGAGAAAACCAGTCATGACCTTTACCCATATTCAATCTGGCATTGTTGGTTTGGGTAATGAAGCCTGGTGGGAGTGGATGCTCTTTACTCAAACTGAATATGTATGTGTTACATCTTTCCTGCTTCCCTTCTCTATTGCAACGTCCTGCAGCTTGTAAAATGGAATCAAGCCCTGCTTCTTGTCGAAAAACAACTGGGAAATCTATATCAACACCAGCTTCAATTAGTTGTGTTGCAACTACTCTGATAGGTTTGTTGTCGTTAATCCCCAAAGCTTCTTTAATATGTTGGATGGTAGTTGATATATGGGCAGGACACATCATTCGGGACAGATGGAGGCGGATGCCTTCATCAGGCAATCGTTCAAAAATCTCTTTAGCATCTTTACGTGTGTTGACTATACATAGTACACGATGGTATTTTGACACTTCTTTGGCAATTTCATCATAGCTCTTAGCTCCTTCCATGAAATTCAATTTGACGCGACGCAACTTTTTATGCAATTGGGCATCGTCAGGTATTATTTCATGTACATCCGACAATGCGTCAAAACCTGCCCTTGGATTGGACCCCTCAATCCTACCACTAAGAATTGGCTGGCTGGCAGTAGTGAACAAAATGGATGTGCCAAAGACTCGTTTCAACGTGTCAAGTGTATGAACTATAGGCTTGTAAAAGCCCATAGGAAGAGTTTGCACCTCATCCAATATCACTACGCTTTTGACAATGTTATGTAGTTTTCGACAGTCGGAACGTTTATTGCTGAAAAGAGATTCGAAAAACTGCACATTGGTTGTTACGATTATTGGGTAGTCCCAGTTCTCAGTTGCCATTTGTATTCGTTTACGCAGCTCTTTGTCTTCAATGTCCTCAGGATTAATGTTTGAATGGTGTTCCAAGACATTCTCTTCACCAAAAATGCTTTTTAATGTCGATGCAGTTTGCACAATGATGCTGGTGTATGGGATGGCTATGATTATACGCTGTAGATGGTTCTCTATTGCATGATGTAATGCCCATAAGACAGATGACAGTGTCTTTCCACCTCCTGTCGGTACAGTAAGGCTATAGAACCCAACGCCACCATTGCTCTCTCTTATGCATTGCTTTTGTACATAGTCTCTGATGAGATTGACTTCACTTATTGTTGATTTCTCCTTAAGCTCTTGAAGATGCTTTTCCAACTTCTCCTTCAGTTCTACCATTGTAGTGTGACATCCTCTAAGCTTGGCATGTTCAGGATCCATAAAAGCTTCTGTGTCAAGGCTGTCTGCATCTACAAGACACGAGAAGAGCATTCGGATAATATGATGTAAATCGTGTTTTTTCAAATTCGTAAGATTCGGAAAAGTACAAGGAACGGTTTTGCCTATAGAGACGTCTTTGGGAATTTCGCGTTTGGTCTCTTCTATGTAATCACAATAATCATATAATCCACGATGATGACCAGCTATGGGTTGAGCAATAAGTGGAGCCAGATTAGGATAAAGCTTTTGTGCAATGCATGCTCCTACATAGGCATGGTGGGGGCCTTGTTTTACATTCGAAAATTTAGTATCGTAACCAGTAGATCCTTGAATGTATTCTTGCCATTTCTGCTGCTCCTTTCCTTTATCGTGCAATAACCCCATGATATAGGCTATGTCTCTAAAACCAAAATGAGTTGCAAATACCCCTGCCATCTCTCCAACATGATGACCATGCACATCCAAGTCTTGAGTCCTTTGTTTGATGTGACTATTTGTTTTATCAGCTTGAGTTATATGGGCGTATTTTTTAGTCATTAGAAATGATTTTTGGTGCAAAAATAAATGTGAGTTGTCCCAAATCATGGTACAGCCTTCATTTTTTTTTAATTATCTGTTGTTTTTTTCTATTATTGAATGTAAACTTCAAAAGTATGACTATAATTCACTTTCTTGTAAATATCAAGTTAATAATACAGATTCTATTATATATGGTTGCATTTCTAAAGCGGCTAAAACTAATAATTACCAACGAATTAAAGCTAACATTTTGTTCTTGCAAAATTAGTGTTTTTTTCGATATGTCCAAACTTTTGTCTATGAAAAATGAGTGGAGAAATAATAAGGTAGGATTATCATATGGAATTGGAAAGCACAAATAGTATTGCGAATCGTTTTTTTTAGTATTTTTGTGCCGTAGATAAATAAATCCCAGTTTTATGAAAAGAAAGTTTTTACTTCTCGTCATCATGTCGTTGTTTGCAATGAATGACAGCATGGCGCAAAACCATCAAGCCAAGGGCCGCATGGACCGGTCGCGGCTGAACATCGGTGCATACATACTGCAGGCATACGCACGTTCGGAACAACATGTGAAGGATGTTGCCGACTGTGGTATTGATTTCATGACTTGGATATCCTACGACAAGAAAATGCTCGACCTCTTCCAAAAATACCACATTGGCGCCGTGGTCAATGGGGTGGTGCCCGGATGGTGGGGAGGAGAAGGTGAAAGCGCAGGACAGATGAAAAAGAAAAACCCCATTAGTGCTTATGAGAAGGCGGCAAAAAAATTCAAGGACCATCCTGCCATTTGGGGCATTGACATAGGCGATGAACCGTCGGCGCTTGATTTCCCTCATTTAGGTGAGATTTATAAAAAAGTGGGTACTCTCTTTCCCAACCAGTTCCCGTTCCTGAACCTATATCCTAATTATGCCTCCGTGGCACAGAATACCAAGGAGAAGAAAATCAACCAGCTTGGTACTGCCACTTATCAGGAACATATCGCACAATATCTGAAGAATGTGCCGGCGGATTACCTGTGCTATGATTTCTATTTATATTCGGTCAATGTGCCTCAGGCATACGAGAACCTGCGCATGGTGGCTGATGCATGTCTTCAAGCAAATCGCAGTGTGTGGATAGTGCTGCAAGTGAACTCCAACGACGAGAAAAAGTGGATAACAGAGAACCAACTTCGCTTCCAAGCCTACACAGCAATGGCATTTGGGGTGGAAAGCATCCTCTGGGGATGCTACACGGCAGGATGGTGGCACAATAATGTCCTGGACAAGAAAGGAAACAAGACGCCACAATACGACAAGCTGAAAAGGGTGAATGCGGAAATACACAAATTGGGCGAGCCGTATATGAAGTACAAAAGAGTTAGGACAGATTTCGTTTCTTTTGAGGGTACAAAATGGCTTGTAGGTGTGCGTCAGAAATCGGTGCCGTCGCTCTCCAATGGTGTGTTCTCTGACTTGAAGGCAAAAGGTCGCTCACCATTGGTGGTAGGCACGATGGTGGCACGAAATGGCAGCGCTGATCGTGCGATATTCGTCTGCACAGCCGACGACCCTTACGACAACAAGAACAAAAACCACACTATAACATTCAAGGCAAATGGACGACGAGTTATGGCACATGGCACCAATGGCGACATCAAGATGAAGAAAAAGTCTAATGGGATTTATACCATAAAGCTACGCTCCAATCAGGGTGTGCTCATCGAAGCTCTTGCCAACTGAGGTTTTGGCAAGAGCTTCGAAGGGCATTCACCACTTCATTCCCAAATTGTGCATAATGAAACCGTAGATGTCGGCTTGTTCTTCAATAACCTTGCTCATGGGCTTGCCACCACCATGTCCTGCTTTGGTGTCGATGCGGATGAGCACGGGATTGGGACCGCTGTTGCATTCTTGAAGCGTGGCAGCGAATTTGAAGGAGTGTGCAGGCACCACACGGTCGTCATGGTCGGCTGTGGTGACAAGTGTGGCAGGGTATGAAGTGCCTGGGCGAAGGTTGTGTAGTGGAGAATAGCTGCGAAGGTATTCGAACATCTCACGGCTGTCGGAACTTGTTCCATAGTCTGGTGCCCAGTTCCAGCCGATGGTGAACAGATGGTATCTAAGCATGTCCATCACTCCTACTTGAGGAATGGCAACACGGAAGAGGTCGGGGCGTTGGGTCATGCAGGCTCCCACAAGCAGACCGCCATTTGAACCTCCTTGGATGGCTACTTTCTTGTTGTTGGTGTATTTGTTTGCAATGAGCCATTCTGTGGCACTGATGAAATCGTCGAAAACGTTCTGTTTGTTCATCTTGGTGCCGGCAAGGTGCCATTCCTCACCATATTCGTTGCCGCCACGGAGGTTCACCATCGCATAGATGCCCCCCTTCTCAAGGAAGGGGATGCGGAGGGCTGAGAAGTAGGGTGTGAGGCCAATGTTGAAACCGCCATAGCCATAGACAAGCACTGGATTCTTGCCGTTTAGTTTCATCCCTTTCTTGTAGGTGAGGAACATTGGTATTCTTGTGCCGTCCTTGCTTGTGAAGAATACTTGCTTGCTGACAAAATCACCCAACTTGAAACTGACTTTGGGAGAGGTGTATAAAGTACTCACGTCATTATCAATGTCGTAGCGATATACCGACCCTGGCACAGTGAACGACTCAAAGGTATAAAAACAGTCTTTCTCGTCTTTCCTCCCGCCAAACGAAGCGCTGCCTACAGATGGTAGCTTGATTTCACGCACTTGCTGTCCTTCGAGGGTGAAGACGTAAGCATGGGTGGAAGCATCCTTGCTATAGGTGAGCAGCATGCGGCCGTCAACCACACATAATCCTTCAAGCACGCCATCAGATTCTTCTACCAACGTCTTCCAACTGTTGATGCCGGGGGAGTGGAGGTCGGCTACCATAACCCTCCACTTGGGGGCATTGTAGTTGGTGAGCAGGTATATCTTGTCGCCTATGGTTTCCATGGGCATATAAGTGTAGTCCATGTCGGATGTCATCTGAATGAATTGTGACCCTGGCACTCGAAGGTCGCGAACGTATAGATTGTTGCCGGAGCCGGCTCCTGATTCTGAAAGAAACATTATCGTCTCTTCCTCGTTCACATCTATGTCGTAGAAACGCTGTGGGCATGTAGGGTTCATGAAGATGAGTTGGTCTTTTTGCTGTGGGGTTCCTATGCGATGATAATACACCTTGTGTCCCTCGTTTACATTTGAGTACTCCTTGCCTTCTTCTGGTGAATCGTATGCGCTGTAATAGAAGCCATCGCCATGCCATGATGCGCCAGAGAACTTGGCCCATTTGATATGGTCGTCCAACAGCCTGCCACTTTGTTTGTCTATGACATAGAATTCCTGCCAGTCGGACCCGCTGCGCGATATGCTGTATGCCGCATACTTTCCGTTGTTTGAGAAATACACACCTTTCAATGCCACTGTGCCATCGTCGCTGAGTTTGTTGGGGTCGAGAAAAACACGTGGCGAACCTCCAGGCTGGTCCATCTCGTAGAGCACACTCTGATTCTGCAACCCGTCGTTTTTGTAAAAATACCATTTACCTTGACGCTTGAATGGGCGGCCCACCTTTTCGTAGTTTGATACTTGTTTCAAACGCTCTTGCAGTTTGGGTCGTAAGGAAATGGTCTTCAGGTAAGCCGATGTCACGTCATTTTCTGCTTCCACCCATTCCGTGGTCTGTTTGCTGGTGTCGTTTTCAAGCCATCTGTAGGGGTCTGCCACTTTCACCCCGAAGTATTCGTCAATGGTGTTGCCTTTTGGTGTTGTGGGATAGTGAATGCTTTGTGCCATGCATAAGTTGGTAATGGTCAACAGTGTTGCTGTCAATATAGTTTTCTTCATATCTATTTTTTATGCAAATATAGACAAAAATACGTATTCTTGGATATATGTCGTAGTTTTTTATGGGTGGAAATCTTCAGATGAAAACTTTTTTGAAAAAAAACAGAAATGATTTTGGCATATAGGAAAAATCCGCTATCTTTGCAGAAATAATGAAAATAGGCTCTTGTTGAGCGAAGAAATCAAACTACTAAAAGTGTACTTTAACATTTTCCAATATTTTTGGGGGCGAAAGTAATCAATTGTGAGTGGAAAAGATTATTGAATACACCTAAATATTTACAAATCATGAAAAAAATCTTTACTTTAATGGCAGTAGCACTCGTGGCAATGACTGCAAGTGCACAAGAAAAAGTTTTGTTTGAGGATGGCGTTGAATATGGTAATGGCGCCACGCTGACATCTGAAAGCACAACTCTCGTGCTCGGTAATGACAGAGCAACTAAGAATTATGACATCAAACTCTCTACCTGCAAGGCTTATTGCGCTGAACTCTTCGGACAAACCGTGATGGTGGAAAACAGCTCAGGAGAGTTGGAACCCAAAACCCGCGTCGTTTATGCTGTCGGTGCCAACAACCCTAAAGACAGTTTGCTAAATGCAGAAGACAAGAGTGCAGGAGCTTCTTTCGACCCGGCTCTTGGAAACTTGCCACAGTCAGGAACCTATTACATGATTACTCCACAAAAGGCTGGACATGTTAATGCCTACATTATCCTCAATGCAGACAAGGCTCTCTTTGTGGTGAAGGGTTCTACAGGTGAGTGTCTGCCTTTAAGTGATTTGACATTGAAGGGCGATGGCGACTCTCCTGTTGCTCGTGAGTTCAAAAAGGATGAAGCTGGTGAGGTCACGAACAAGGTGGCTGAAAAATTGACCGGTACTTTGGAGTTTGATGTTGAGGCAGGCGAGACATATTATGTATTCTGCAATGGTTCAAAATTGAGCTTTGGTGGCTATGTGTTCACAGAGAAGAAAGAAGAAGTAGATCCATTGGTTACCAAGTATGACTTGGACGAGGATGGCGAAGTAAGTTTGAGCGATATCATGGTGCTCGTTAACTACATTCTGAATCACTAATTGTCTGGAACTCTTAGTTGACAGATTTGAAAGAGATTTCTTTAATTTGATTTCGGCGAGTGGGGCATTATGTCTCACTCGCATACTTTTTATTATGTAATCTGCTTATTTATAGCGTGAAAGACTAAAGTTACACTCTTCCCAACCGTCACGGGTTTTCATCTGGCCTGTAAATTTTTCATTGTCAAGATGGTATGTGGCTATGTTTCTCTCTGTTTTATCGATGTATCGAAGGTGAATTTGTTCATCATTGCCAACATACCAACTAAAAGCCACGTTCCACACTGTCTTGCCGTTCTCTATGTCTATTTCCTTACCTTTGCCATTTGTCATGCCCTCCTTTTCTTGTGTGAAGGTGAATTGTGCTTCACATTCATGATGATTCAAGACACCATAATCGTCAAAATAGCGCATGTCCATTTCTCCATGCCATTCACCGCAAAGTGTCTTGGCTATCAGTAGGACGTTTTCATCTGTGGAATCGTTGGAGCCTTCGTATGGGTCAGGAGACACGATGGTTGTGGTGTCTTTAGTCTCTTCTTGCGTTTGCTTTGGTGATGGATAAGAAGTGTCCTCGCGTTCACAGCAGATGGCTGTCAACGCGAGGAATATTAGGGCAAGATGTCTGGAATAGAGGTGCATGAGTGATGTGTCTGTTTATTTGTCGCGCAAGCGGAACTCGCGTTTGGGTGCCTCACGTTGCACGCTCTTGCTCTTCTGCATTCCCAGCGAATTGGTGTTGGAATAGTAGTAATAGTCATCGTAATAACTGTCATATCCCCAACTTCTGTAGGAATTCCAATTTGGTGATGTCACATGATACAGTTTGAATCCTTGTCTTTCGCCATTGTATAGCTCGATGTATCCAGAGAAGTAATTGTCATCGAGAGAATAGTCGTATATGCGTACGTATTCATCATCTTCGACGAAATAGATCTTTATGACACCATAAGTAACTTCCCATTTGATATGGCTTGCCACATAGTTGTTGCCGCCCCAATAGTAGTCATTGTAGTAATCTACCCAGTAGCCGTCGCCTGATGAATATCTATAGGGGTCGCGAAGGAAGCACACCTCCGAAGAAGATGCATAGCGGTATTCCCCATACCAGTTCATGGAAACATACATGTCGCCTTGCCAGGTGCCCTCAAGGGTTCTTGCGATATATCTGTCGTCATCTTCGCAACTTGTCATGGTGAATGCCACAGCAACAGTGGCTAACATGAACGCTGCTCTTTTCATCATTGTGGTAATAGTTTTCATTTCCGTAGAATTTAAATGGTTCTTTAATTTGTTGCAAAGGTAACCTTTTTAGTGAGCACTTGCAAGGTAATTGTCATATTTCGGTAGAGGGATTTTCCTATTTGGAATAGGATTTCCCCTTATTCTTATGATACTTATTTGGACACGGTTTTGTGTCCATCACGTATTATTATTCCCTTTGCTTTGGCAGGTGCTTTTGTTCCTTGAAGGGTATAGGCATTGCCGATTTGTTGGTTTGCTGATGCATCCATTATGCAAGTTGCATCACCATGAATGTCTGGCATTACAAATGTTTCGAATTGGCTGTTCGTCAAAATTATGTCAGAAATGTGTATGATGCCGCTTTTGTTTCCTGCTATATTCAGGTGCAATGGAGCCAAAGAAGTGTCAATAGCTTGGTTCTCAGGAGAATATGCCACTATGTTGTAAAGTCCGTTGCCCAAGGCATGGAAGAGTACCTGATGGCTGTTTGTGAAGCCGTTCATCGTGGCGCCAGACAATGTGGCTCCGTTTCCCAACTGCACTCTCATCTGGCATGCAGTATATCTTTCTGGTGAGTCCAGCAAGAGGTCATAGCCATCTTGTGTTTCTGCCAAAGTGATGTTCCCACTTGGGTCGGAATATGCTTGATGTATGGAGTAAGCGCCTTCGTTGATAAGTATTAGGTTCACTATTTGCATCACGTCGGTTACATCTATGCGACCATCGTGGTTCATGTCGGCATTCTCTTCATGGTAGTTGAGAGAATGGTTGTCGAGAACCCTGTTCACTACAAGCATGATGTCGGTGACATTAATATACCCATCGTGGTTGACATCTCCAAGGGCGTATGATGAAACGGGAATGACGAACTCCAAATTATCTACATCGGTGCTATAACCATCTATGTGGCTGAATATTATATTGCAGAGGCTCCCTGTATATTCGCCTGACAGCAGTTCGTGGTCTGCTTTCAGTTTTAATGTGATTAAGCGGCCTTCGCTCCCCAGTATGGTTATGTTGGACAAGGAAAATGCTATCAGCCTGTAGTTGCCTTTGCCATAGTCTTTTATCGTGATATTCATGCCACTATCGCTGAAACGGTCAGACAGTTCGTATGCATAGTTGTCGCCTTTCTTTGCCAAGCTGATGCCGTCGGGGAGATGTATCTCAAATTGGAATCCATTGAACACCTCGTCGCCATTGAAGAGGTTGATATTCATGTTGGTGCGGTCGCCAAACATGAGAAGGTCTGTCTCAACAGTAATGCTCACAGTATTGGGTCCAGGGGTCTGGTCGAGGGTGAAGTAGCCGCCTTTCCAGAAGAAAGAGTGGTTGTTTGTGTCAACACCGAAGTCGAATTCGTCTGGGGCGTAAATCATACAAGGTTCACTTTCCGTACCCACACCAATGCAGGATATTTCGGTCAGCCCGTTTATGGTGAGGGGGATGCTTAAGCTGGTCAATGAGTTGCAATCACTCAAAAAGCCTAAGAAGTCATCTTCTTCGGTATTCTCCCAAAGCATGTTATGGTCTATGTCGGGACAATCATAACTTGTAACGGTAGAAAAGTCGAGCATTGAGAGGTCGAGATTTGATAAAGACTGGCATTTGGCGAACATCCCTTTCATGGTGTTCACGCTCGATATGTCGAAGTTGGCGATGTTTATCTCTGACAGCTTTTTACATTTGAGAAACATTGCATCCATGTTTGTGACATTGTGCGTGTCAAATGTTGACACGTCAATCTCAGAAAGATTCTCACAATAAGCAAACATGTTGTTCATTGTCATCACTTCAGAGGTGTCGAAATGGTTGACGTTCAAAGACTGCAATGAATGACAATGGGCAAAAAGATTTGACATGCTGGTCACTTTTGTCGTGTTGAACCCTGTCAGGTCTAATCCTGATAAGTTGGTGCAACCATAGAACATCCCCGACATATCAACTACCTTTGATGTGTCGAAGTTGTTTAAAGTGAAATATGTCTCAGTTGTGCAAAAGCCAAACATGAACGACATGTCTGTCACATTGGAGGTGTCAAAATGAATAAAATCAAATCCTGTCGCTCCCATGCATCCATAAAACATTCGGCTCATGTCGGTGACTTCGCTTGTGTTCAGGTTTTCCATGCCTTCAAATTCCAACTTAATGCCAGAATTGCATGTTTCCATGTCAACATCGAGAGCAAACCATGATGATGTGGTGTTGGGATGGAATTGTGAAAAAGAAGGGGCGAAAACCACCTTGTAGGTATTTATTGAATCCGATTCGTCTCGCAGGAATGACCATGTGCGTTCCGAATGGTTCTCATTTATCAAGTGTATGGTCAATGTGCTGTCCGACAATAAGTTTTCATAGCTGTTGTCGTATATGAATGTCATGGTGCTGTCTGTTTCCACCACGTATGCCTTGGTCTTGGGGTAACGGAAAATACCACCTTTCCAACGGAAGAAACTGCCAGATGTGTCAACCCCAAAATCATAGTCAGCAGAAACAATTATCAAGCATGGTGAGGATTCTGAGCCAACACCCAAAAATGCGTAATTGGCAATAGTGGAGATGCTTTCTGGCAGAATCAATTGGCTTATGCCATTACAATCGAGAAAGGCAAAGTTGCTTATTGCAACAACGGTATATCCTTCGGCTGAAGAAGGAATTGTCAAGCGACCTGTGTATTCATTGGATATGGCAGGCTCTGTGGTGCCGGTACCTATTTGGCAGGTATGATCTTCTTCATTCAATATTTTGAATGTCATTTCTATGCCTTCTTCTGTTTGGCTTGTAAAAATGTCGCCATTTTCAGCAAAAGAGGTCAAAGACATCAATAGAAAATATGAAAGGAACAAAAACTTGAATCTCATTGCGTAAACTTCTTTAGTTTGCTTGTCTGAACTTGATTCCTTTAGAGTCTTGTAACTAAGTCGTACTAATAGAGAAGAACGTAAAATATGTTGTTACATTTCAAGGAAATGGTCTGTTTCCAATGGTGCAGCAAAGATAGTTTTTTTTTTGCAAAACGTAATGCATTTGTTTGTTTTTTCAAGTTGTTGGTGCGCATAATTGTGATTTTTATGAAAAAAAAGACAAAAAACAATCTGGTTTTTTGATTGACCAACGTTTTTTTCTTATCTTTGCTTTCGCATAAATATTAATACCTTTATCAATACATTTTTATATAATGAGAACAATCTACGATTTCTCTGTCAAGGACAGAAAGGGACAAAGTGTATCACTAAAAGAGTATGCCAACGAGGTTATCCTTATTGTCAACACAGCAACCAAATGTGGGTTCACACCTCAATATGAGGAATTGGAAAAGCTTTATGAGAAGCATCACTCTGAAGGATTTACCATCCTCGATTTCCCTTGTAACCAATTTGGTAAGCAAGCCCCTGGCACCGATGAGTCGATACACAGCTTCTGCAAACTCACTTACGGGACAGAATTCCCACGTTTTAAAAAGGTGAAAGTCAACGGGGATGATGCAGAACCTCTCTTTCAGTACTTAAAGGAACAAAAGGGCTTCGCTGGATTCAACATGGAGCATCCTATTGCAGGCATTCTTGACAAAATGTTAAGTGAAGCCGACCCTGAATACAAGAACAATCCTGACATCAAATGGAATTTTACCAAATTCCTCATCAATAAGAAAGGCATGGTAGTGGCAAGATTCGAACCTACAGAAAGCATTGATGTCATAGAAGGACAAATCGTGGAACTGCTCAAGTAATTATTTGATTTTTCATGCAACAGAGAGAACATGTGCGCTGCTTGATAATTGGCAGTGGACCAGCTGGATATACAGCTGCCATTTATGCAGCAAGGGCTAATTTGCAGCCAGTGGAATATTGCGGGCTAATCACTGGTGGACAGCTCACTCAGACCACGGTGGTGGAAAATTTCCCTGGCTATCCGGATGGTGTGGACGGAAACCAAATGATGATGGACCTGAGGGCACAGGCAGAGCGCTTGGGTACTGACATCAGGGATGGGGAAATTGTGAAAGCCGACTTGGGAAGCCGACCTTTTGTGTTGACAACCGACCGCGGTGTGGAATTGGAGGCGGAAACCGTTATTATTGCCACAGGAGCTTCAGCAAAGTATTTGGGTCTGGACGACGAGAAAAAATACAATGGACAAGGCGTGTCGGCTTGTGCCACATGCGATGGGTTCTTCTATAGAAAACGTACTGTGGCTGTTGTGGGAGGTGGAGACACTGCTTGTGAAGAGGCTCTTTATCTTGCAGGTCTTGCCAAGAAAGTGTACATGATTGTGAGAAAACCATTCCTGCGCGCCTCAGATGTTATGCAGAAACGTGTGAAGGAAAACGACAAAATCGAAATCCTCTTTGAGCACAATGCTGTGGGGCTGTTTGGCGACAATGGAGTGGAAGGTGTTCACTTGGTGAAAAGGCTCGGTGAGAATGACGAGCAACGCTATGACTTGCCTATCGATGGCTTCTTCTTGGCAATAGGCCATAAGCCTAACTCCGACATATTCCGCGAATGGCTCGATACTGACGAGACTGGCTATATCATCACCGTCAATGGTACGCCCTGCACCAAGGTACCAGGGGTATTTGCGGCAGGTGATGTGGCAGATCCACACTACAGGCAAGCCATCACTGCCGCTGCCAGTGGTTGCAAGGCTGCAATTGAGGCAGACAGATTCCTTCGTGGCGTCTGATGTGGCTTGGTATGCCTTAAATGGTTTGAAACTAAAAACATGTAAACACAATCGCCGGGAGCAGACCTATGCTTCCGGCGATTTAGGTCTTGCACGCAACTGCCAAAATGCAACTGCCGCAGCGGCTGCCACATTGAGGGAATCTACTTGGTGAGACATGGGGATGCGGACTACATAATCGGCGCGGGTGATAGTGGTTTGAGGCAATCCATCACCTTCGGTTCCCATGATGATGGCAAGTCGGGGCTCCGACATCAGGCGTGGGTTGTCGATGCTGATGGATTTGTCGGCAAGTGCCATGGCTGCGGTGCGTATGCCCAAGGAGTGAAGGTCTTCAATCTCTCTGTCCAACCATGTCCAAGGAACAAGGAATACGGAGCCCATCGACACCCTGACAGCTCTGCGGTTGAGAGGGTCGCAGGAATCGTGGGTGAGAAGCACGCCATCTATGCCCATCGCAGCCGCTGAACGGAATATAGCCCCGATGTTGGTGGTGTCAACGACACCATCTATCACAACTATGCGGCGTGCGTCATTGCACACTTCTTCAACAGAGGGAAGGGTGGGGCGACGCATGGAACAAAGCACACCTCGGGTCAGGGTATATCCTGTGAGACTGGCAAGGACGTCTCTGTCGCCTGTGTAAATGGGGATGTCTCCACAACGAGTAATGATGTCGGCTGCGTCACCAGTGATGTGCCGACGCTCGCAAAGAAGGGATGTGGGATGGTAGCCTGCATCTAATGCCACTTTTATCACTTTCGGACTTTCGGCAATGAAAAGTCCCTTGGTGGGTTCCAACCGATTTCGCAATTGCGCTTCAGTGAGCGAACTGAATGTTTCCAAACCAGGATGGTCGAGTGATGTGATTTCTATGATGGGCATTGTTGTTCCTTTTAGTGTTTCTTTGTTGTTTTTGTGAAGATATTATTCTGTCACCAAGGCACGTCCCGCATCTGTCAGGTATGGCAAGGCTACATCGTAGGGTATGGTTACCATCGGGTCGCCATATTCAAAAGGACAGATGTCGTAGATGGAATAGTGGAAACGCACCCCATCGCGCACCAGATAGGGTGGGAAGGTGGGCATGGGATGCAGTGACAAGTCTGCAGTGCAGATGGCTTCCAGTTCCTCGTTGGTCTTTACTCCAAAATAACGTTTCATACCTTCCCGGATATGGGCGTAGAGACCTTCATCTACACGACTTAAAAGGTCTTCGCTGAAGCGGTGTCCGTCTTTCATCCTGAAGGTTACGCCATAGTCGGAATATTCACCATGGGCACCATGTGTTATGTATGAGTAGCGGTAAATCTCGTATGTTACAAATTTTGGCGTGATACAGACTGCCCGAATGTCTATGCCTTCTTCTGGCGCATTGTCTTCGCTGACATGTTCTATGCCCATCTGCTTAAGCATTTTGCGTTGTCTTTGCTGGCTTTCTTCACAATATTCGTGTACCATTGTCTTTGGGTTGTCGCTGTGAGACATGCCACCTTCCTCAAACAAAGTGGATTTTATGAAATCGCGTATGGCAGAAACGGCTCTTTCCGGTCCTTCCACAGGAAAGTCTATGTGTATGTCGCATGTGCCATATTTGTTTCGAGTGGATAGGTTGAAGGAATCTGTGCGAAATGCCGTCTCCTGATGTTTTATCGTCTTGCTGTCTTGTATGGCTGCTTGGTTGCCCGGGCTTGATTGTCTCTTGTTGCTGCTTCCATGGCAGCCAATAAGGATAATGGCAACCAAAAGGCAAATAATGAGTTTGGCGAGGTTGTATTTCAATGTTTTTCTCAAGAGCATGTTGTAGCCAGACAAAAATGGACATATATACTTAAAACACTGCAAAAATAAGCAATTAATACAACACTTTGCCACCATTGACGACATTTATTTGAGCATGAAGTCATCCATTTAAGAAAAAATGTTCACTTTTTTTGTGAGTTCACTTTTTATTGCTATATTTGCGATGTCAAGTCGATGGGTATCTTTTTTATTGGGAGGACATTATTATGAAATCCATTTTGAGACTTTCGCTTTTGTTGTCGCTTGCATTGTTCGGACTTTGTGTAGAGATTGCTGCACAAGGCAACATGCATGTGGTCAGTGGCGTGGTGAGGGATGCCAATACAGGGCGCAAGCTTTCTCAAGCCAGCATCACCACTATTGGCGGGCATGAGGCCACTGTCACTAATGTTGATGGACGTTTCACTCTCAAGACAGTGGAGAAACCACATTTCATCGTTGTGTCATGCTTGGGATATAATGCCATTAGATTATCGCTTGATGGACAAAAGGTTACAGACTTGAAGGTTAAGCTGACACCAGGCACCATCACGCTTGAAGAACTCATCGTCACATCCATGGACCCTAAGGAAATTGTGCTGGCTGCCATGGCAAAAGTGCCGGACAATTATAGTCGAAACAATGAATTGATGAGATGCTTCTATCGAGAGACCACCCAGAAGGGTAGAAGATATATAGATGTGGCAGAGGCTGTCACCTTGCTCTACAAATCGGGATATAACAAAAAGATACCTTTAGACCGCGTGGCGATAGAGAAGGGGCGGCAGCTCATCAGTGAGAGGGCGGCAGACACCTTGGGGGCTAAAATGAGAGGAGGTCCGGCTTTGGCAGTTCATTTGGACTTGGTGAAAATTCCGGAATTGTTGCTTTCTAATGAAGAGCTGGATTTTTATAAATTGCAGATGGAGATACCTGTTACCATCGATGGCAGGCCCCAAATGGTCATTTCGTTTGCTCCTGCTTATATCACAGACCATGTGCTTTATTACGGCAAGATATATATCGACAGGCAGACTTTGACCTTTACGAGGATAGAGATGTCGCTCGACATGAGAGATGAACTGCGTGCCACTGCCTGCATGTTGCTGCACAAACCTGCAGGAGTGAGGTTCAAACCCCGGGAGATGAAAACCACCGTAGCCTATAGGATGGTGGATGGAGTGAGCAGGATGCACTATATGCACAGTGATGTAAGGTTCTATTGTGAGTGGAAAAAGAAATTGTTTGCCTCTCCATATCATGTTGAGGCGGAAATGGTGGTCACCGACCTTGTGTCTGAAGATGCAAAACCCATTCCTGCACGAGAGGCATTCAGTTCGCATGATGCATATTACGACAAGGCAAAGGCTTTCTCCGACCCCAATTTTTGGGAAGACTACAATATCATAGAACCATCGGAGTCCTTAGAGCATGCTGTCCACAAACTGAAGAAAAAATAGCTACTATTCTTCTTGCATATATATGCAATGAATAAAATTGCATGTTAATGATAAATTGACACTTATTTTTCGCTTTTTGTTTCCAATTGACGTGTTGTTTTGATGAAAAAAGTGCGTTGTGCGTTCGTTTTTTATAAAAAATCGCATATTTTTTCTTAAATATTTTGGCATAATGTAAATAATGTTTAATTTTGCCACCCATATATAACACATTCGGTAGCCTGGTTTTGATTGATGGGAGGAAATGACCAGAATAACCTTTGTCTTTTTCAAGGGACTATACATTATATTATATAATTAATTAGTGAGAGAGTTTATGATTAAAAAAGTTACTATGTTACTCGCGTGTCTATTCCTCACAGTGGGAATAGCAAGCGCTCAGACAAGGGTCACAGGTACTGTGGTCTCACAGGAAGATGGCTTGCCTATTGTAGGTGCCACCATCCAAATAGTGGGTACAAATCAGGGTGTGGTGACTGATGCTGACGGAAAATTCACGTTGGATGTACCGAGTAGGAACACAACCCTCCGCATCTCTTATGTGGGAATGCAGACGATGGAAGTGACAGCGGCTCCCAACATGCGTATCAGACTTCTTTCTGATGACACATTGCTCGATGAAGTGGTCGTCACTGCCATGGGTATCAGCAGGCAGCAGAAGACGCTCGGCTACTCGGCTCAGACACTTGACAATGAGGAATTGACCTCAGGTCGTCTAACCGATGTTACTTCTTCATTGGCAGGAAAGGTGGCTGGTGTGCAAGTCAATGCCAGCTCGTCTGACCCAGGTACCGCCAACTCTGTGATTATCCGTGGTTTCAGCTCCATCAATGGCAACAACCAACCTTTGTATATCGTCGATGGTGTACCCCTCCAACAGACATCCGTGCTTGCACAAGGCCAGCAACAGACCATGGGTGGTATATCCAACATCAACAGCAACGACATCGAATCGATGACTGTGCTGAAAGGTGCTGCCGCCACCGCACTCTATGGTAGCCGCGCTGCCAACGGCGTCATCGTCATCACCACCAAGAGTGGTAAAGCCAATGGAGCACGCAACTTCTCCATCAGCTATGATGGTAGCGTTCAATGGAGACAAGTTTCTACACTGCCCAAGTTCCAAAACAAGTTCGGACAAGGATGGAATGGTACCCAGACATTCATCGAGAATGGCTCTTGGGGGCCAGAACTCGACGGCTCTACTCAAGTATATGGTCCTATCTGGAACCACCAGCAACTCATCCACAAATACGAAGCTCTCGAAAGCAATATAGAGGACTTCTTCGAGACTGGCATATCCACAAACCACAGCGTGGCACTCAGTGGTGTGTCCGACGACCAGAAGATGACCTATTACCTGAGCTATGGTTATTCGGGAGACAATGGCATCATTCCGGGAGGCAAGGACAAATACAAGCGCAACACCATTGCATTCAATAGCAGTTACGAACCCATCAAATGGTTCAAGTTGACTTCTGGCATCGACTTTGCCAAGACCAAATCCAACCTTGTGGGCTCCTATCAGGGAACGTCGTTCATCGATGGTATCCTCGAGTTCCCACGTGATATCTCTCTTGTGGACCGCAAGGACCTCTCCAGCCCGTTCAACACACCTGAGGCTTGGTACACCCCATACGGCATCACCAACCCCTATTGGGCTATTGCAAACAACCACAACAGCAATGACGCCAAGCAAATCCATGGCAGAATCCAAGCCGACATCAAACCGCTAAGGCAGTTGACTCTTACCTATCGTTTCGGTTTCGACTACACCGATTTCGACATTAAGCTTGGTATGCCTCAAATCACCCTTGACGATGCCCTCATCAATGAGAATTATGGTTATGCTCCCAGCGAAATGAACCAAGATGGTTGGGTGTTTTCTCGCTATCGTAGGAGTTATGAGACCAACCATGATTTCCTTGCCAATTGGAATGACAAATACCTCGGTGGCAAACTGGATGTGAACATCGTTGCCGGTGTCAACATGAATGAACGTTATAGTACTTATATGCAAGGCCAGACGGATGGACTGACGTTCAACACTGGATTCTGGGATTTAAGCAATGGCGCAACAAAATCAGACTTGAGCGAGGGTCAGTCGAAGAGACGCCTTGTGGGTCTCTTTGGCGACGTGACCTTGGGATGGGATGACATGCTCTATCTCGGACTGACCGCTCGCAACGACTGGTCGAGCACACTGCCTATCAATGACAACAGTTATTTCTATCCTGGTGTGACACTGAGTTGGATCTTCACCAAGCTCATACCAAAGAACGACATCCTTGACTTTGGTAAGATTCGTCTCGCATATGGAAAGACAGGTAATGATGCAAGCCCCTATCAAACTTCGGCTCGCTTCATCCAAGGTACATCACGTGCATATTATGGGTCGGACGTGGCAAGCTTCCCGATGAGCGGCATCAATGCTTTCCAAGAGTCCGCCACCATCGGCAGCACGAGCTTGAAACCTGAGATGACCACAGAATATGAAGTAGGTCTCAATCTGGCATTCTTAGGCAACCGCATCAATGTGGACTTTGCTTATTATAACCGCGAGACTAAAGACCAGATTTTCACTTTGCCTGTAGATCCTGCTACAGGATATTCATCCATGGTGACCAACTTCGGTAATGTGCGAAACCGTGGTATTGAGTTGCTCATCAACACCACCCCAATACGCACCAAGGACTTCCGTTGGGATTTGGGCTTCAACTTTGCCAAGAACGCCAACAAGGTGCTCTCCATGCCATCAAGCCTCGAAGGTGGAAAGACTGTCATCAATTATTTCTCAGCAGGAAACGATGCCGTTTACATGTATGCCGAGGAAGGCAACCCATTGGGTGAATACTACACCTATATGCCTCAATACACCGCTGATGGGAAACTCATTGTCGATGGAAACGGACAACCACTCTTGACCGCTGACTTGAAGGATACAGGTAAGAACATTAATCCCGATTGGACTGGAGGTCTCACCACTTCATTCTCTTGGAAGGGATTGTCACTCAGCGCAGCACTTGACATCCGCAAGGGAGGATACATGTTCTCACGCACCAAGAACCTGATGCAGTTCACCGGAAACGGTGAGGTGACCATGTATAACGAACGTCGCCCGTTCGTCATTCCCAACTCCGTAGTGAATGTTGGTACAGCTGATGCTCCCCAGTATGTTGAGAATACGCAACCGATTTATTTGAACAACAGCAGCTATCAGGATTATTACAACAAGTATGGATGGGGACAAGGCGGCGAGGCTTACCTGCTTGAAAAGTCGTATGTCAAACTGCGCAACATCACTTTGTCATACAGCCTGCCAAAGTGGATTGTGAGCAAGCTCTACCTGAGCGACATCAACCTGTCCGTATTCTGCAACAACGTGTTCACTTGGACTCATAAGAACAACACTTTCATCGACCCAGAGGGTAGCACTGATGGCAATGACCTCGAAGGACAATTCGGTGAATTATATGTCAACCCAAGTTGCCGTACCTTCGGCTTCAATGTTGGTGTGAAATTTTAATATGAAGGAGGACTAAACAAATGAAGAAATCTATCATTATATCAACTATTGTCCTGGGGCTTGCTGCCACTTCTTGCGACAGCTATCTTGACATCAACCAGGACCCAAATTCTCCAACTGAGGAGAACATGACAACAAGCATCATGCTGCCGGCTGCAGAGATGGGACTTGCCTCCACTTACGGCAACTTGCTCCGTATCCCAGGAGGTTATTTCTCACAACATTATGCACACATGTTCGGTACCAGCAACTATGTGGACTATTCTCAGTTCACCATGTCGCCTGTGCGCTCTTCCACTGCTTACTCTCAACTCAACCGTGTGGCATTGAAGAACTTGAAGACCATTATGAACCTGGCCGAAAAGAATGAAGAATGGGGTACCTATCTTGCTGCCACCACATTGCGTTGCTTCACCTTGCAGGCTCTTGTGGATTGCTACGGAAGCATGCCTTATAGCGAAGCTCTCGACATTAGCAACTCCTCGCCTCACTACGATGAAGGTTCCGTGGTCTATGAAGGCATCTTGAAAGAACTTGATGAGGCTCTCGCCAAGGCCAATGCTGCCGATGTGGTAGCTACCAACTTCCTCTACAAGGGACAGACTGCCGCCAACTGGATAAAGTTTGCCAATGCCTTGAAACTCAAGATCCTCTCTCGTGAGAGTGGCGTGGCAAATGTCGATGCTCAAATTGCTGCCATCATCAGCGAGGGCAACCTGCCCACTGAAGATGTGGCTTACACCAGTTGCTGGAGCGATGAGACTGGACAGATGAACCCCTATTATTCAGAGGAGTTCTCCACCTCCTTCGGCTCTACTCAGATTAACGTTACTGCCAACATTGCCCTCGTGGGTACAATGCAGTTGAAAGATGCTAATGGTGATGTGGTCTATGAAGACCCACGTCTTGCAGCTTTCTTCGACAAGAATAGCTCGGGTGAGTTCACTGGTGGTGTTTCTGGAACAAACTTCTCCACTACTGGCAGCTACAAGTCTTCTTATTGGTGCCGTCCTAAGATGGCATACAATTCGCCGGTCTATCTCATCACCGTATCGGAGATTGAGTTCTTCATCGCTGAATACTTTGCTCGCAAGAATGACGTGGCACAGGCTTCCGCACACTATGCTGCCGCTGTGCAGGCTTCATTCGCCTCTGCAGGTGTAAGCGGAGCCGACGAGTACCTCACACGCAATCCTTATGACCAGAGCATTTACAAGAAGGTGCTGGGCATCGCCAAGTGGGTGGCTCTCGCTGGTGTCAACAACTTCGAGTCGTGGTGTGAGTTGCGCCGCCTGCGCTACCCCGCTTTCGGCAATGTGACGGGTATTCAACTATATAACATCGACACGGATGCATACGCTCCACAACTCTACCAGCCGGGAACGCTCTATACTCCCATCCAGGTGGATGGTAACATCGGAAACAACCACATCATCGAGCGCTGGCCGTTTGCCTCTTCTTCCTCTTCAAGCAATGGCAATGCGCCTAAGTTTGAGAATGCCGACTATCTGAAACCAATCTTCTGGGCACAACAATGATTATTTCCTAAAAGATGAAAAAAATGAAAAAGAACATATTATTTGCAGCTTTGCTCGCACTGTTGGCTCCTACTGTGCTGACAAGCTGCGGCGATGATGAATCGGAAGGCAAAAGCCGAATCACTTATTATGCCATCCTCGATCTTGTTGGCGATGCTTACATGACTACGCCGTTGGGCAGTGCTTTCGCCGACCCGGGTTGCAAGGCTACCATGGGTGGAGAGGATGTCTCTGACAAAATCGTCACCAATGGAACCGTGAACACCAACAAAATGGGATTTTACACACTTAGCTACAGTGTGGTCAATCCTGATGGATTCTCGGCTTCTGCATCGCGTACGGTGGCCGTGGTGGACAAGAACAACTTCGCCAGCCTTTATTTCGGAGAGAGCCAATATGGAAGCAGGCATTACTTCAATTCTCCCATCAGCATTACTGACAATGGTGATGGAACTTATGAAATCAACGACCTCGCAGGTGGCTTCTACAGCTACGGACGTTATCCAGGATATGATGCCTATGGATACGACTTCTTCCTTGAGGCAACCCTCAAACTCAACGCCGACAACACCATCGAGGTGCTCGAAACTGGAGAATGGTATTGGGGAGACGACAAGCCTACTCTTCTGAACGGTTCTTATGACCCGGTAACGGGTACGGTGTCCCTTGACATGGACTTCGATGCTCCATTCACTGTAAGGTTAACAAAATAACTTAGCAACGATAGAATATGAAAAAAGTATTATTTTTTGCAGCAACATTGTTGCTTGGTTTGACATTCACATCTTGCGAGAAAGAAGAAATCGGTGGCACCGCCACTGAGAGCATGGCCGGCCAATGGTATTGCACCGTAGATGCAGTCGATGATAATGGCAACATTATAAAGACAACTCTTGATGGTTCCCCTAACGATGGTGAAAACTATTTTGGTTTGGATAATCCCAGAACTTTAATTCTTACCTACAACACCACAGAAAATTCCCCTTCAGAGATGTGGGTCGATAACATGGGCATCGGCAATTTTGCTGAAAGTTATGCTAATTACTGGCAGAGCTACGGTTTCTTCCCCACCTATACGTTAAAGACCAAAGTGAACATCGACCAAGCCAACCTGACATTCAAGTCGGTTGAATCACAGAACTTTGGCGTTGGCTACCAGTGGAAGGATAAAGACGGTAACATATTCCATGAGGAGAAGGCTATGCCTGTCACCATCGATGGTAAGATTTTGAAGGGTGCTGGAAGGCAAAATAACGGCTCACCAGCAGACTCCATCATCTTCTATGTGATTTACAAAGATGACCCTTGGTATCCTGATGATGGATATGCCAAGTACAAGGTCAGTGGCATACGTTACTCTGGTCTTGCAGAGAATGACTAATGCCATATTTAACCTAAAACAAAGGGGGGATGCCGAAAGGCATCCCTCTTGTTTATTTGTCTTCGCAAGTCATGGGTTTCTTCATCTTCGGTTTTTGAAAAAATCTACCATCAATTTGCGGCATTCTTCTTCGAGAACTCCTCCCACGACGATGGTTTTGGGATGCATGGCTTTAGGAGCATAGGTGCGATAGCCGCGTTTCTCGTCGGTTGTGCCATAGACGATGCGGCGTATCTGTGCCCATCCTATCGCCCCAGCACACATTACGCATGGTTCCACTGTAACATAAAGAGTGCAGTCGGTGAGATATTTCCCTTGCAACTCATTCGCGGCGGAAGTAATGGCTTGCATTTCGGCATGTGCGGTCACGTCGTGAAGCAGTTCTGTCAAATTGTGTGCTCGTGCTATGATGCGGTTGCCGCATACGATAATGGCACCTATTGGCACTTCGCCCTGCATACCGGCTGCACGAGCTTCTATCAATGCTTTCTGCATGTATTGTTCGTCGGTCTTCCGTTGTTCGTCGCTAAGTTGTGCCGCATCTGTTAGAACAGTGCAATCTGTAACTTTGCGGGGGGTGGAAAATTGATTGTCTTTCATTGTGGTGGGTGTCGTTATGGCTGTTTTTTATTTGCAAATATACATATTAAGTTTCAAATCTTGACTTGTTTCTCTAAATTTATAGGTAAGCAGGCTATTGGGTGTGAGTTGATTGCTTGGCATGATGCATAGAAAAACAATGGAAAATTTGAACATCACGTTTTTTTTTCTTACTTTTGTATTTACAAAGCAATGCACATCATTGTCTTCTGGAATGAAACCTAACCCGTATAGAGATCATGGCAAAACACAACGATTATGGGCGGTGGGGCGAACAGCTGGCAGCCGATTATTTGCAGAGGAAAGGATACTCCATTTGCCATCGTAATTGGAAATTGGGGCATCGTGACCTCGACATAGTGGCTATTGACGAAAAAGGTGGCACGCTTGTAATCGTAGAAGTGAAAACCAGAAGCGATGATGCATTCATGCAGCCCGAAGAAGCTGTGGATTGGCGCAAGATGAGAAACATGATTGTGACTGCAAATGCTTATGTTAGAAGATATGCGGTTGATTTGCCGGTAAGATTCGACATCGTGTCTATTGTTGGTCATGATGATGAGGCTGTAATCAATCACATAGAAAATGCTTTTGTGCCTCGATAGGGATGAATACTGATGAAAAGAAATATCATACACCTCGAACAGACTGATTCCACAAACCGCTGGCTGCACGACATGAAAGAGGAGCCAGAGGGCATGACCGTGGTTGTTGCCGACTTTCAGACAGCAGGTAAAGGGCAAGGAACCAACAAATGGGAGAGCGAGCAGGGCAAGAACTTGCTTATGAGCATATTGGTGCATCCCACATACGTGCATCCCACAAGACAATTCCTTCTCTCTGAGGCAGGGGCTTTGGCTGTTGGTGATGCATTGTCCTCCTATGTGGAGGGAATAACCTTGAAATGGCCAAATGACATTTACTGGCACGACAGAAAGATTAGTGGCACACTTATCGAGACAACTGTCAATAGCCATGGCTTGCAGCGTTGCATTTTCGGAATAGGACTGAATGTCAACCAGACAGAATTCCATGGCGATGCTCCAAATCCCGTGTCGTTGGCTCAGATACTCCACCACACCTTGTCTGTGGAAGATGTGGAAATGCGTGTCATTGATGAGTTTGAACGGGAAATGGCTCTCCTTGAAAAGGGCAAGGAGGAAGACATAATCAAGCGTTATCATCAGAGACTGTACAGAAAAGAAGGATGGCATCGCTATCGTGACGAGAGATGCGCGTTTATGGCGACCATCAGCCACGTGGAAAATGATGGACATCTCTGCTTGGTAGATGAAGAGGGGCGAAAGAGGATGTATGCTTTCAAGGAGGTGGAGTTCTTGCTTTGATGGCAAGGCATCAGTGGCTTATTATTTAATTAGATAGATATACCAACCAATATAATCAAACAAATATGGCAAGATTCAAGAGAATATTACTGAAGCTCAGTGGCGAGAGTCTCATGGGCAAGCAGGGCTATGGAATAGACCCGGAACGTTTGGCTGAATATGCCAATCAGATAAAGGAAGTGCATGACATGGGCGTGCAGATAGGTATCGTCATTGGTGGAGGAAACATCTTCAGGGGCTTGAGTGGTGCGACAAAGGGCTTCGACAGGGTGAAGGGAGACCAGATGGGAATGTTGGCTACTGTCATCAATTCGCTCGCCCTAAGTTCGGCTCTCACTTCTGTGGGAGTGGACAACAAAGTGCTCACAGCCATACGCATGGAGCCGATAGGGGAGTTCTACTCCAAGTGGAAGGCAATAGAAGCAATGGAGGCAGGAAAGGTTTGCATCTTCTCTGCCGGTACCGGTTCGCCTTATTTCACCACAGACACCGGCTCCTCGCTGCGAGGCGTGGAGATAGAAGCCGATGTGATGCTGAAAGGCACGAGGGTAGATGGCATCTATACTGCCGACCCGGAGAAAGACCCCACGGCAGTGAAGTTCGACGATATAACATACGAAGAGATACTTGCCAGGGGTCTGAAGGTGATGGATCTCTCTGCTGTCGTGATGTGCAACGACAACAATCTGCCTATCTATGTGTTCAACATGGATGTGGTGGGCAACCTGAAAAAGGTGATGGAAGGCGAGCCTATAGGTACTTTCGTACATAGTTGAAACATGACGCAATAGCTGCTTGAAATAATCCAACTTGAAAAATGACAGCGGGGGAGTGTGTTTCATCACGCTCCCCCGCTTGTTGGTCTGAATGTGGATGTATGATTCCTACAAGCGATACAGGTCGCTGGCGGCAAGCAGGTCGATTTTCTTCGATTGCAAGATATTGTCGCACAAGCTAAGGTCTGATGGGCGAATCACTACGTTCGCACTGTCGCCATTGCTGAATGAGTACATGTATTCAATGAATACGCCGGCATCCGACAGGCATTGAAGCACAACGGCAAGCGATCCTGGAGTGTTGGGGCATGTAAAGCCTATCACATCGGTAATCTTGACTGTGAAATGAGCTTCTTTAAGTACTTTATAGCCCAATTCGGGGTCGCTGACGATGCAACGGAGTATGCCAAAGTCTGAATTGTCGGCTATGCTCATCGCAGAGAGGTTTATTCCTGCTTTGCCAAGAACTTCAGTCACCTCTGTCAGTCTGCCTGACTTGTTTTCCAAAAATACAGATAATTGCTTTGCTAACATGGTATTTGGGTTTTGGTTGTTCTGTTTTACAGCACTCGCTTGTCTATCACGCGCTTTGCCTTGCCTGTTGAGCGCTCTATGCCTTTTGGCTCCACCAACTTGATCTTGAAACCAAGACCTATGACACTGCGTAGCTCGCCTTCCAACTTCCTCTGCAAAGCTACCATGTCAGACATGTTGTCGGTGAAGTACTCTTCTTTCACTTCTACCTTCAGAAGACTGGTGTCGGTATTGTTCACACGATCGACCTCAAGCAAGAAATGAGGCTCAAATTCAGCTTGCTTCAATATTACTGCCTCTATTTGAGATGGGAACACATTGACACCACGGATGATGAGCATGTCGTCGCAACGACCGAGAATGCGGTCCATCTTCACCAGGGTGCGGCCACAAGAGCATTTCTCGTAATGAAGGGCGGTGAGGTCATGGGTACGGTATCTCAACAATGGCATGCCTTCTTTGGTGAGGTGGGTGAAACACAATTCACCAAACTGACCTTCTGGCAATTGCTCTCCTGTTTCAGGATTGACTATCTCGGGGAGGAAATAGTCTTCGTTCAGGTGGGTTCCGTTCTGGCATTGGCATTCAAAGCCAACGCCAGGGCCGGCAATCTCACTCAGGCCATAAATGTCGTATGCCTTGATGCCTAACGATTCCTCAAGCTTCACACGCATGTTTTCTGTCCATGGCTCTGCACCGAAAGCGCCTATCCGGAGCTTGAATTCTTCGCGAGGCCATTCCGACTCACGCATGGCTTCACCCAAAAACATGGCGTAAGAGGGAGTGCAGCACAAGGCGGTGGTGCCGAAGTCGTGCATCAGGGTGATTTGCTTTTGTGTGTTTCCCGACGACATGGGTATCACGCTGGCACCAATGTTTGTAGCACCATCGTGAGCTCCAAGACCTCCAGTGAAAAGACCATAGCCGTAGGACACTTGGAAAATGTCTTCCTTGGTGGCCCCGTAAGCTGTGAAAGCACGGCTGATGCTCTCGGTCCACATGGCAATGTCCTTGCGTGTGTGAAGTACTACCACGGGCTTGCCCGTCGTTCCGGAAGATGCATGGATGCGTACTATCTGGCTCATGGGCACGGCTGCCAATCCAAAAGGATATGTATCACGCAGGTCTGTCTTTTCGGTGAAAGGCAGTTTGCAGAGGTCCTCTATGCCATTTATGTCATCGGGAGTAAGATCCATTTCTTGAAATTTCTTCCTGTAGAATGGAGTGTTGTGATAGCAATAGTTCACAATCTTTTTTAGCCGACGACTTTGGATTTCGCGTAATTGGTCGCGATCCATGCACTCAATACTTTCGTTCCAATACATGTTTGTTCTTTTCTAAGTGTTCTTATTCTTTGTAATTGTTTCTTGGATTTTGTCCTTTTTTGTTATTTTGCCGCAAAAATACTCATTTTGATGGAAAAATGAAGCGATTTTTCGTCTTTTTATTTCCCAAATGTCACTTTTTTGTTTGCCTTGTCATTGGTTAAGGTTTAAGATGACAGTGTCCATGAGGTCTTTTACATTGATTATTCCATTTCCGTCTGTGTCTGCATTGCCCCATATAAATACGCTGTTGGCAAAATTTATGATGTAGTTGACAATGGTCATGACATCAGAAATGTTTATTATGCCATCTCCATTGGCATCGCCCTTGATTATTCCCTCATTGTATATGCTGAGTTTTTCTGGAGCATTGTCGTCCTTGTACGACAGCCATACATCGTAAGGTTTGGTTTCGGATGATGATGTCCAAACGAATCCGTTGCCTTCGGGATTTAGGCGATATGCTTGTGGCAGAGTCTGGCTGCCTGTGACACCAATGATTTCATGATTGCCCATAACGACCTTGCAAACAGGAGTCTTCACTACTTGCACGTCGTGACCACAGAAGGACAATGGGTGTTGGAGTAATTGGTATTGCTGGCCCCAGTTCCTGTCAGGGAAGGACATTAGATAAGGCTTGTTTGGCTGCCATAGTCTTACGTTCTCAAGATACACTTTGTCTTCGGTAATGTTGCTGATTTCTTTCAACCAGAAGTCCTTACCGTCTAAATAGGGTGAATGTATGGCTCCCCATGAAAGGTTTCGTTCGTAGGATGGACTGTTGTCCAATACTTCTTCCACTGAAAATGGAAGCACAATAGGCAGCCATCCGTTTATGCCGTCAAAACCAACTTCGGGGCTGTAATTGAAAGTGGCGTTCTTGGCATGGAATGTGTAAGGAACATAGAAGTCTTTTCCTTCCACAAGGGTGAATTTGTCGGCTGAGTCACCAAGCACCACATTTTTCCCAGTCAACGAGTATGGTGGGTAGCTGTTGTGGTCGAAATAATATATGGTATTTGGATTGCTGTTCGGGCTGAGTCGAATGGTACCCAAACCCTCAAAACTTGCTGCCACAGCATCCTCCGGCACTCGCATGAGTAATGTTGGGGCTGTTGCATTTCGCTCTCCATTGGCTTTCCAGATCACCATACCTGGTTTCACTGTATATGTTTCGGATGTGTTATAGTATGTGTGGTAACCATCCTGCACGTTTCCTATACGTATTTGTTCACCAAACTCGATGTTGTCAAATTGTATGGGTATGTCTTTTGTCTCACCAGCCTTTATTTCCACATCCTCCGTTATTTGGCTCACGAAGATGTTGTCGCCGTGTACTACATCGTATGAGATGGTGCAATTATAGTCGGTGGTGGATGGGTTGCGCAAGGTGATGGCTCCATCAAACATCCTTCCATACAAGGTGGATTCCGACACATTCTTAAATGAAATGCCACAGTATTCCAATTCCGGCAATGGGCTCTTGTTCGTCAGGGTGATTCTTCCCATGCTGAACACCTTTTCGAAATAATCGTCCTCTACGAAAATGTGGATGCTGTAAGTGCCTATGGGCTTGTTTACGAAGAAATTCACTATTCCTTCCTGTCCGGCATCTATTGCACATTGGCAGTAATATTCCCAAGCAGAATTGAATGCCAAATGCATCGTTCCATTGAAATTGGCATTTCCTGTATTTCTCACTTTCACTTGCAACTTTATGGGCTTGAGACCATAGCTGAAATCCTGACTCACTCCATCCACCTGTATGTTGGCTTTTTGTGTGACATCTGATTGTGTCCCATTGTTTTTCAATGTCACTTTTCCATTGTTCAGAGATATGGATATGGTGTGTTGGTTGGCATTTTGGTCCTCGTCCCATTCTTCATCACCCGACTCGCGATTTAGAGCCTTGATTTCATATTCTCCATCACCAGAAGGCATTGGTATTTGGCAATTGTGTTCATGGCGGATGAGGGAGTCTCTTAAAGCATAGACTTGTTTGTCGATTGCTTGGAATGAGATGAGTCTCCCATCCTTGTATAGTCCAATGGCTTCATCCACGTATGCAATGTTGACAAGGCAGCTGAAATCGTGTGAGATGTCGAGATTCAGCATCCTGCCTTCAAGAATGGCAGTAGTGGTGTTGGCTGTGAATTTATGAGTTGCCAAGTGTGTGGACGCTGCAGTCTTGGTGTAATGTGGTGAAAGGCCGAAAATGGCAGTCTGGCTATTGTCGAAAGCCGAATGATTCTCATTGAGAACCGAAGGACGGAGAGTGTTGAGCCTGAAGTATCCGTTTGACTTGCCTCCTGCTCCCCAGTTGATGTGATACATGCCTTTCCCATCACACCCGTCGATGATGAATGCGTGGGCGGAACCACCTGATGATGAACCGAAATACAGTACTGGTCGATGGTTGCACAACTCTTCGTCTATCATAAGTGCCCATGAGGTGTTGCTGAAGTCTTCTCTGCGTAGAAGTCTCGCCTTGTTGCAATATCCGAAATAGTTGAACATGGCAGGCAAGATATCGTATGTATGTGCTCCTGCGCTTCCTTCCCTGTAAATCATCTTTACGGCATGTCCACTATATAGCATCAAGTCGGTTATGGCATCTAAAGACTTGTCAATCTCGTTGCCGCTGGGTGGTAAAATATATGCTTTTTTCATTATATTCCACTCGAATGGCGGCAATGGCGGCAGTTCTGCGTATTTGTAACCATTGTCAGCGATGTAGCCAGGGATTGCCGGGATGCTGGCTTCAGGCCACTTGTGGTAATACATCACCTGGCTTATGGCGGTAGCGACACATCCGGCATAGGATTGCACCTTGTTGCCCATGAAGCATTTCAGATTGTATGGGGCAATTTGATTCCATGAGGTTTCTATCAGTGGTGCTATGGCTTGATTTGAAACAGTGCTTGCAGGGGAGGGCTTCCGTGGCATGGAGTATGCGTTGCCTTCCGACGGTGTGTTGATAGGTGCCTCAACACATCCATCAAGCCAGTATCGCATGTTCTCCGGCATGTCGTCTATGCTGAACACTCCTTCGTCGGAATAGCCTAAAACGAGTTCTGACTGGTCGTCTCCAGATATGATGACGAATCCTTCCGAACCTTCTTGTGTGAATACATAGTAACGGGTTTGGTGGATGTCATTGCTCTCTGTTGTTAAGTTCTCCTGATGAGCCAGTTTTAGGGTGTTTGAGGGAAAATGTTTTTTCTCAGCCAAGAAGTTCTTTGCTGCCTGCATGGCTTGTTTGATGCTCACGGGATTGGCAAATGCTGCTTGGATTAAAAATAAGCATGAACATATGATGAGATAAGTTCTTTTTCTCATTTTTATAGAGTTTCTTTTTGATATGGTTGTCTAATGGCATCTTCTTTCATGTAAGTGCTATGAGCCATAGAGTTTGTTCTATTCTGCAAATTTACGGAAAAATAGCGAAATTATTTCTGTTTTGTGCGGAAAAAGCATTTTCAAGCATTAAAAAGCATTTTTATCAGGGTTTTCATAATAGTTTGCTTCTGATCCCTAATAATGAAAATGTCGCCCGAATGTGCAGGAGGAATACAATTGTATCCTCTTTGCAATTCGGGCGACAGGTGTAAGACCGTTACTTACTTATAGTCCTTTTTTAGTCGTGCATTCGTTGACCAAATACACAATGCTCATGTATGGGATACCTGTGTTGCTTTGAAGTCCTATTTCGCATGTACGACTGTTGGAATAACCTACTTCTATGTGATTCTCCTCTATTTGCGGACGGAGTTTACGTAGGGCGTATTTGTTCATTTCGGGGTATGTGAATCCTCGGTCGCCGGCAAATCCACAACAGCCTACTCCCTCTGGAAGATATACATTCTTGGAACAAAGGCGGGCGAGTGCTATCAGGTCGTCGGCAACTCCCATCTCACGAGTGGAGCATGTGAGGTGAAGGGCAATACGACGGTCGATGGGGTGGAAGTCCAAACGGTCTTTCAGATAGGTCATGATGAATTCTGCCGGTTCGTAGAGCTTGAACTTCTTCATCACTTTCTTCATGCGGTGCAGGCAGGGGCTTTGGGCGCAAAGCACGGGATATCTGCCTTGTTCGCTGGCTTTCCAAAGTGCGTCTTCAAGTTCGCCACTCTTGCGGTCGGCTATGTCAAGCATGCCCTTGCTCTCCCATATCTGCCCACAACACATCTGGTGCATGTTCTCTGGGAAGATTACCTCGTATCCTGCCTTGTTGAGCAGGCTGCACACCTCGTCCACCAAGGGGCGCTCCACAGGGGCGTCTTTTGCCAATCCCATGGTTTGATTGATGCAGCTGGGGAAATAGACCACTTTCAGGTCCTCTTTTTCAGCCTTGCCAACATGAGAACCTGGTTTTGGCTGTTTCTTCTTCTTTGGCATTGCCGTGGTCCATAAAGGCAGTCCCATGCTGTTCATGGCACGGCACACACCTGTCATTGCCTTCGAACCCAATGTGACATGACCAAGGTGAGCCACGTCGAGAACCACACGCAAGCCACTCTTTATGCCTCCAAGATGGTTGGCGGAAAATTCTCCAATGCGATAGCCTAACTTGTTGTCGAGCATGTCCATCTGCCTTATGAGGTGGGTCAGTTCGCCAGTGTTTATCTTCATGGGGCATGAAGTGGAGCAGAGCCCGTCTGTGGCACATGTCTGGTCGCCATAGTATTTATATTGCTTTCTTAGACGAGCCGCACGTTCGGGGTCGGCACCTGTATGCTCCAATTCGCGTATCTCGCGCTGGACGGCGATACGCATTCTTGAGGAAAGTGTGAGGCCGCACGACATGCAGTTCACCTCGCAGAAGCCACATTCTATGCATTTGTTGGCGCGTTTCACTGCCTCGATGGTCTCTTTGGCTGTAGAAATCTTGCCACCGCCAAGTTTGAGATATACACCACCATCAGGAACCTTGTCAAAGTCGTAGTCGAGAACGGGGAGTGGCTTCAGGCACTTTATGAAGCAATCTGGGTCGTCGTTGAATATCACACCAGGGTTGAGCAATCCATCAGGGTCGAAGATAGACTTCAGCTCCTTCATCGCTTCATAGGCCTTCTCTTTCCATTCATATTTCACAAATGGAGCCATGTTGCGGCCTGTGCCATGTTCAGCCTTCAACGAGCCATCGTATTCCATCACAACAAGACGGGCGACATCACGCATCATCTCTTCATAGCGCTTGACTTCTTCCTCGCTCTTGAAACTCTGGTTGAGGATGAAATGGTAGTTGCCTTCGAAGGCATGACCATATATGCAGGCGTCAGAATAACCATGGTCGGCTATGAGCTTTTGCAACTTGACAGTTGCTTCGGGCAGGTCGTCGATATGGAATGCCACGTCTTCTATGAGGCACGACGTGCCAATGGGTCGGGTGCCGCCTACCGATGGGAAGATGCCGGAGCGTATTGCCCAATATTTGCCATAGATGGCAGGGTCTTCAGTGAACTGGGCGGGGATGTACAGGCGGAAGTTTGACAAGCATTCTTGTATCTTGGCAATCTTGTCGAGCAGTTGCTCGTGGGTTATGCCTTTTGTCTCTGTCAGTATGGCTGTCAGGTCGTGATAGTCGCCAGGAGCCACGCCAGGGATGTTGCCGGCATCAACATCTTTCTTGTATTGCAGATAAACAGGGTCATCGACTGATGAAAGCGACTTGTAATCAAGCATTTCAGCACTCTTCACAACCAAGTTTTCGGCACTCATCTTCAAGTCTTCATCGCCAGCCTTCAACTTCTTCATGGCAACAACAGCCTCGCAACTCTCTTTCATCGAAAGGAAATAAACCATTGCGGAAGCCTTGTACTTGTAGTCGTGAAGAGTCTTCATCGTCACTTCGGAGAGGAAGGCAAGAGTGCCTTCCGAACCCACCATCGAATGTGCCATGATGTCGAAGGGGTCGTCATAAGCGATAAGTGGGCGGAGGTTGAGTCCTGTCACATTCTTGATGGAGTATTTCAGCTTGATGCGGTCGGACAGCTCCTTGTCGGCTCTCACTCGGTCGCGCAGTGATTCAATCTTCTTGATGAAGTCGGGATGTGATTTGCGAAACTCTTCCTTGCTCTTTTCGTCGCCAGTATCTACTATGGTGCCATCTGTGAGTATCAGACGGGCGCTGACCATCATGCGGTCGCTGTTGGCATGCACGCCGCAGTTCATGCCGGAGGCATTGTTGCATACTATGCCACCTACCATCGCACTGCCGATAGATGCTGGGTCGGGAGGGAATACTCTTCCGTAGGGCTTCAGTATCTCGTTAATGCGAGCGCCCACTATTCCAGGCTGCATGCGTATGGTGTCTTGACCTGGCCCTATTTCGTATTTTTCCCAATGTTTGCCTGCTACTATGAGCACGGATTCGCTGACACTCTGGCCGGAAAGTGATGTGCCGGCTGCCCTGAAAGTGAATGGCAAATTATGTTTGCGACAGGCTTTTATGAGTCGGGATAGCTCTTCCTCGCCATCACTTCGGATGACTACCTTGGGTATCTGACGGTAAAAACTCGCATCCGTGCCCCATCCTAAAGTGCGCAACTCGTCGGTGTAGATGCGGTCGGAGGGCACAAATTGCCTGATGTCGGCGAGGAATACTTCGTATTTCCTGCCAAGCTCTTGCTGTTTGGTGGTTGTCATGTTATAAGTGTATTATATGTGTTTATTCTTGCCTTTAAGGTTCCAAAGGCGTTATGCCGTGGAAAAGGATTTCTTAGCGCAAAATTAATAAAAATATTGGTATTCATTGCTTGAAATGCTGTTTTTTTTCTCTATTTTTGCATGCGTAGATTAGTTTCACCTTAAATCATGATTATGGATATTGCAATTCATACACTGACGTCACCTTTGCATGACGAAAATTCGGTAGAAAAAGCGACTAAAGAGTTCTTGGATGGCATGAATGTCGATTTCATCTTGCGGGGTGGCGACTTTTCAGACTATGGCAGTCATTCTCTTGACTTGATTTTTGTGCGGACAGGTGGCACAGAGGGACTTTTCAAAAAGCTTTTCCCTGATTTGCTCGCAAAATCTCAGCGCCCTTTTTATATCCTAACCTCTGGCAAGAGCAATTCGCTTGCCGCCTCGATGGAGATATTGTCTTTTTTGAGACAAAAGGGATTGGCTGGAGAAATAATCCATGGCTCGAATGCTTACATGGCCCAACGTATCCTCTTGCTGGCAAAGGTAGGGGAGGCACGGCGACAACTGAAAGGTATGCGTCTTGGTGTTGTAGGTAAACCTTCTGATTGGCTCATTTCCAGCAATGCTGACTATGATGTCGTACGTTCGCAACTGGGTGTGGGTTTGGTGGATGTTAGTATTGATGAATTGATAGAGACAGTAAAATCACAGCCCGTAGTCCAAGAGAAGTGCCCAAATATTCCAAAGGCTTTGCTGGCTTCATGGCCAGGAGCCATTAGCATCTATCACGGACTAAAGTCTTTGGTTGAGAAGCACAACTTGAATGGGTTCACCATTAGATGTTTCGACTTGCTCTC
>ONAG01000032.1 GCA_900315745.1 uncultured Prevotellaceae bacterium | reverse complement strand
GTGAAGGAAAGGTGTCCAAGACTTATTGGGCAATTGTGCAGGGAAGGCCAGAACAGATGGAGGGCACGATATCAGGATGGCTTAAACGCAATGAGAAGCAGAACAAAAGTTACATGTATCTTAAAGAAAAGCCAGGATGCAAGAAAGCTATTCTGAATTACAAATTGCTTTCTTCCTCTGACAGATATAGCCTTTTGGAAGTCGAGCTTCTCACAGGACGTCATCATCAGATAAGGTGTCAAATGGCATCAATTGGATGTCCTATAAAAGGGGATTTGAAATATGGTGCGAAGAGGTCAAATCCAGATGGAAGCATTTCTCTTCTTGCTCGAAAAGTCGTGTTCGAACATCCTGTGTCTCACGAAATCATTTCGGTGGAAGCTCCTGTCCCCAAAGACAACCTATGGAATGACCTTACAACGCCTGTCATTTCTTGACCTTTTGGTTTTCTGATTTTATGAAACATGAAATCTGATGTATGCACGGTCGTCAAATGATGACTGGCCATACATCTTACCCTTTGTTGCCATATAATCTCTTATGCACAAAGGGTCGTTGGAGAGCAAGTCGGCAAGTGCTTTTTCACTTTTTGCCAGAGTGGGGTGGAGAAAGGGGTAACCATCAGTGCTCATAACCACATCACAAGGATGATCAACTGATATCCTTTTCACCTTATCCATCGCGATATCAAAACCATCTACAACAGAAAATGTGATGTTCTGCCAACGGCATGTTCCTGCTATCTCCGACACTATGACGTCACGCCCTGCATCATGTTTTCTTAGACTTGGGATGTCGGTTTTTCCACTTGCAATCATCTCGTTTATCACTGCAGAGCGCTTTTTTGCCAGACGTTCTTCCTCTGGCTTAGGGTTGTCGTAGAACTTGTTTTCCACAAGACATTGGCAATCACCCACCATCCATATTTCTCTATAATGGAAACTAAAAAGTGCAATGCTGGCAGTCAAACGCTCTTCCGGGTTGGACAACAACCGTTCATGGCTAATGCCATGTTTTGAATAAATGGCTTGAAACTTGCAAGTTGCTTCTCTACAAAAATGCTCAAGTGACGCATCGTAAGGGAGATTCTCGACAACGTCTTTCAGCAAAAGCATGGCAAATCGCCCATTGCGCACCCCCTGTTCTATTTGTTGTTTCGCCTTACTTGTACTCCCATCAATGACAGCGACAAAATTGTCAGTTACGACGATTCCGTCTTCGCATGTTAACGCGTCTGTCTTGCCTTCCACTTTGCATTCCAATATTGTTGGGTTCTTGTGTCTTTCCATTATGTCCATTCTTTTTATGGGGTGTAGATTTTGTGTGGTGAGGATGGAACTTCTCTTTTTCTTGACCTATTAATTGTGGAATGAGTTTCTCCATACCCAAGCGTGTCAATTCGTTCTTTATGGCACGCTGTTCTTCTGGCTTATACCAGAAGAAGAACATTCGTTGCGCCAATTTTTCCTTTTGGCTTTTGGCACTGAATATTGGTTTTAGTGTATAAGGGTCATAACCTGAATACCACATTTCAGTGCTTATGGTCATTGGTGTAGGTGTGAAATCTTGCACTTGTTCAAGTTGGAAATCCAAGCGTTTTGTTATGATCGCCAATCGTGCCATGTCTTCTTCATGGCAACCAGGGTGACTGCTAATAAAATATGGTATTATTTGTTGTCGAAGTCCTTCCCGTCGATTTATATCGTCAAAAATACGTTTGAATTCCTCAAATTGTTCAAATGATGGTTTTCGCATTAGATGCAACACTTCATCACTCGTATGTTCTGGTGCCACTTTCAATCGCCCACTAACATGATTTGTTATCAACTCTCGAGTGTATTCCGACTTGGCATTATCGGTCGTTTCATCCCCACTCTTATGCAAAAGCAAATCATATCTTACACCACTACCAATGAAAACTTTCTTCATTCCTGGCAAATTCTCTACAGCATGGTAGAGGTCGAGCAACCGTTGCGGATTGGTATCAAGATTTGGACAAATGCGGGGATGAATGCACGACGGACGCTTGCATTTCTCACAACGGCTCAAGTCCTTGCCACCCATTCCATACATGTTTGCAGACGGACCACCTAAATCTGTCAAATATCCCTTGAAATCATTTTGCGACATTACCGCCTTTACTTCACGAAGAATGCTTTCCTTGCTCCGTGAAACAATGAATTTTCCTTGATGAGCGCTAATCGTGCAAAAAGCACAACCTCCAAAACACCCTCTATGTATGTTTACAGAATGTTTTATCATTTCATAAGCAGGAATGCGTTTCCCTTTGTATTTTGGGTGTGGCAATCGAGTGTAAGGATAATCAAACGAAGCGTCGATCTCTTTTGTAGTCATGGGAGGGTAGGGGGGATTTACTACAGTATATCGCGCTCCAGTTTGTTGTATGATTCGCTGTGCATGAATCTTGTTTGATTCTTCTTCTATATGACGGTAGTTCTCTGCCTCGGCACGTTTGTCTTCCAAGCACCTTTCATGGCTGTGCAGCACGATGTCCTCGCTTGTTATACCTCCTGGAATATCGTCAAAACTCGATATGAAAACAGTTTGCGGAAGATTGCGAATTTTGTTTATTGGCACTCCATCAGATAAGAGTTTACTCAACTGTGTGATGGCTTTTTCTCCCATCCCATAAACTATGATGTCAGCTCCAGAATCATATAGTATGCAACGCCTTAGTTTGTCTTGCCAATAATCATAGTGTGTTAGCCTCCTCAACGAAGCTTCTATGCCCCCCAAGACCACAGGCACATCAGGAAACAATTGCTTAAGAATCTTCGTATAGACAATGGTTGGATATTCTGGACGACAGTCATGGCGACCATCCGGACTATAAGCATCTTCGGAACGCAAGCGACGGTTGGCTGTGTATTTGTTGACCATTGAATCCATGCAACCTGGTGAGATTCCAAAAAACAATTTTGGTCTGCCAAGTTTCTTGAAATCTCTATAATCTCCATGCCAGTCAGGTTGTGGAACGATAGCCACGCGCCACCCTGCAGCTTCCAAAGCACGACCTATCACCGATGCTCCAAAAGAAGGATGGTCAACGTATGCATCACCAGAGAACAGGATGACATCAAGTTCATCCCATCCTCTCAACTCCACCTCCTTTTTTGTGGTGGGCAGCCATGCGCTCAACCGATAATCCGCCATTGTATTTAAGGCATGTCAGTAGTATTGTCCGCCTGCATGTCGTCGCTTGTCACCTCCCGCCTTTCTTTTTCCCATTCATTAAACAAGTTGATGAGGTTTTGCAGACCATAGGCTTTCATGTTGTTGTGATAAATGACATCAAGACACAAGTCAAGCAAAGCTTTGTCTTTGCCTGCATCCGAGGCAAGCATGGAACGTATGTTGAATTTCAACTTGTCGAGAACACTCTCATCCACAATGCCGTTGCTGTCAACAAGATTGGAAAACAAATGATACTGCTCCAATGTTTGAAGATGAGCATCACTCACGTTGATGCTGCGTGTTCCTGAATGATTGGTTTGAATCTTATACATATCTTTGTGATTATCTATGTTTGTTAAATTCTTTGTATTGGCTCATGAAAATGCTGCAAAATTACTTCAGAAGATAGTTTAGCAATCCTTTCATAATGGAGTTGCGCGTTTTTTCATCTTTTATGCATTCAAATGGGAATCCCATTGTCAGACATCTATAGTCTCGACCACTATATGCCACTGCAGCATTACGACCGTCACCATAGCGCATGACGCAGTTGGAATTTGACAAAGGATTAAGAATATCGGGCGACGTTGCTGCATAGTGTATCTCGTTGAGAGAACGATAAATGTCAAAGTTCATACCTAATCCTTGCACATTGTTGTAGTTACTACCTTTGTCGCTGCCTCCATAACTCAACTTAAGCACATCGGCAAGAAATTTTCTCTCTGAAGGAGCAGTCATATCACTTCCTACATAAGAACCGCTCACCAACAGATTTCCATGGTTACGCGTATAATTGGCAAGACACTTTTGCATCTCAGCCGAGAACGACTTGTAGAGAAGCAAGGAATGGCTGTCGTCTTTTTCAAGTCCTAAAATCAGATCTATACAATCCACATTGTTTAGCTTAACTTGACCTTTTTCCAACGCCTCTGACGAACAACTGAGGATATGATATTTCTTCGCCTGATGTATGGCGGTGGAATGTTCGCGGACATAATCGAAATTATTGCCGGCAATAAACTGGCCTACAAGTTCGTTGCCACAATACCCCAAGGCGCCCTCTCCTTCACGTCCGCGTCGACTATTGTCAAAAATCTTTTGGCGTCCACTCCATCCTGCCATAGGACCATAGGTCACACCTGGGTCGGCATCAATGTCGAAGCCCTTTCGATCACCAGTATCGACAACTTCAGGTGAAGACAAACGATTGAAACCGTTTACCACAAGAACTGTCTTTTTGGCAGATGGTGTATATACCGCTGAAAGCACCTCTGTAGGAAAACTTTCGCCGCCACTATTAGCAGCAGTCACCTTGAAATGATATAAGGTTCCTGGAGTTGCATTCACTGCACATGAGGTGCCTTTCACTACCACACCATTATCAAAGCCTCCATTTTCAATAGCGGTATATACTACATATTCTGTTGGCGTTGCCGATGGTTCAATGGGGTCTTTTACAGGATTCCAACTCAGCTTCATTTTTCCTTTTGAGGTAAATTCTATACGGAAGTTCCGAGGTGCCAAAGGCTGTACCACACATTTGGTGTCGTGCATTTCATTTACATATCGTAGCAGTGTCTTATAGATGGAACGAGCCAATGTAAATCTGAAATTGGGGTCAAGACCAAATCTCAAGTCACCAAAGTTTTGGTGTGACAGTATTTCAAGAATGGCAGAAGGTACTGCTGGTTCTCGTGTTTCGTTGTAATTTCTATCCCACAACACTCGTCTTTTCCAATTCCCATAAGTGGCATTCAAGTCTGCCCATGCATTGTAGAGTAAAGCATCAGCAAGGTCACGGGATGCCATGCGGGAAATGCCTGCATTAAGTTTTCCTTCGTAATAATCAGTCGTGCAAATACCCAATGTTCCCACGAGGTCATTGCCACCGTTTTTGTCATAACCGGCATCACTATGCACAGAAAGCATGAGTTCGATAGGGACACCCTGACCACGCATGTTCGGCACAAAAGCTGAGCCGCCAGCGAGCCAGTTGCTGAAGCGTGAACGTGCATTTAAGTCGTCATTGTAGTCATTGGTATTGTTGAATTTGTTATATACCGAATCTGGAGCTCCAGCCCATTGCGCATAATATCTGGTTCCTTCAAGACAGCGTGGCAACCCACTTACTTGTCCACCACGAACTATATTGCCCATGCCACCTCCAAAACGTACAGCGTCAGTTGTCACTACGCCTTTGTGCTTGCTATGGTTGTTGACGACGACCATGTTCTTGTTGTTGTATCCCTTATCAAAGTCAAAAGTGCCAAGATATACCCATGTACTGCCTCCCATACGTTGGTTTACATGGAAAACAGTCTTGCGTCCTTTGTGCCATACTACATATTCAGCATCTTCTATTGAACGGCCAAACGTCAGGTAACTTACATAGACAGCATAACGTCCGGCAGAAGGAATGTCAGGCATATACGCCACTTGGCTCACTTGTTTTCCAGAAGTAGTCTCTGCCACACGTGCCGTGCCTGCCCTAAATGGATTTTCACCATTAGTATAGGTTCCTCCATGACGAGCATATCCGTTCCCAGGTGCTGTAGCCCATTTATTGCTGCCATTGTTTTCAAAATAATACCTGCCAAGCATTCCGCCGTCATTGTCAATGATTATCTCGTTTTTTTGCCAGTCACGCTCACGTGGTGACCACACAATGGCTCCTGCATTCTCCAACATCGGCATAAGGTATGGAATTACAACAGTCTGTGTAAAGAGGTCTTCAGTTGTACAAAACAAATTAGGACGTTGCCATGTCCATTTGCCCGACTTCTGGTCATAATATCTGCCATGGCTGGCAGCTATGGTTAGATGCCTGCCTTCCAAACCACGTGATATGTCATTAGGTCGAGACATATTAGTGACCCATGGTTTTCCAGTATAATTGATGTTTCCCCATTGACGGCCACGATCAATGCCATGTTCTCGCAGCCGGTTTGGTATCAGTTCATCGATACTTCTGCCATGAGTATAGACTTTTACATCATAGCCACGATAGGATGCAGGCAAGACTGATTTAATCTTGGAATAAATGTTGTTGACTATCTTAGGGGTGAACTCTTGCTCACCGAAACGTTCGGATAATGTTATACGGATGTGTCTCCCATTATTATCTACCGCCACATTGCTGATATTGGCTACAACGGGAAATCCAGAACGTCCAGCACCATAATTATCGAAATAACTTCGAAGAGAACGTTCCAATGCAGATCGGTCATCTGTCTGTGCGAACATCACGCCCATGTACATAGACAGAAAAAGAACGCATGTTAACCTTTGTCTAAAATAATTGAAATACATTTCCTAATCAAATAAAATAAAAAACAAAAGAAGGCCTTATATTGATAGATGTTTGACATCAAACTTTGAATTTCTCTGGATGCTTGCCTTCAAAAGATTTGTAATATTCCTTTATCTGTGCCATGTCTTCATCCAAGTTGTCGCTCGGATGCATCATTTTGACACATTCTATAAGTTTTCGCTTGTAATCAAGTCCATATATCAAGACAGGCAAATCAGCTTTGGAAGCTATCACTAAAAAGCCACGCTTCCATTCTGAGTTTGCAGAGCGTGTTCCCTCGGGGGTGATGCAAAGTTTGAAGGATTCGCGCCTTCTTGCTTCCTTGGCAAGATTATCAGTCATGCTTGTATGCTTGCTGCGATACACAGGAATGCCACCAAGGTGGTTGAAAAGTATTCCCAATGGCCAGAAAAACCATTCCTTTTTCATCAGAAAATTAATCTTCCATCCTTCAGCTCCAGAATAGAGCTGCCCCATGATGAAGTCCCAATTGCTGGTATGGGGGGCAAGGCAAATAATATATTTCTCCGGATGTTCTACTGTGACATTTTTGTGCCATCCCATCACCTTATACAAGAGCCAGTTGCAAAATTTTCTCCACATTTTTATGATACTTGTGGTTATGAAGTCTCATTATTGCTCTTGGCGAATGAGACTTGACAACAATTTAGTGTAAGTTGGAAATTTGGTCTATCACCTCCGTTATTTGCTCAATGAATGAATTTGCCAAATGGTTGTAATAGTCTTTTCTTTTCATACCTGGTTCTGGATGAGATACCCTGCTGATGAAATCTTCACGTATGGTAATTATGGATTTAAGTATGGCATCTACATTTGCTTCATCGGTAGGAACATGGTAAAGCGACGTGGCAACGCACTCTGCAAAAACGTCGCTGCAAATGTTGTTAATTGTGCGTTTTAAGTCTCTTCTATTGGGCATAATGATATAATTGTTTAATTTATTTCAAATAAAATAGCGAAGCAGGCAATTTAGTCCAAATTTGTAGAACTTAGACGGATGAGAAGCGCTACATGTGGAAATTTGAACACAAGGCAAAGATAAGAAAAAAAAAATGTAAGTGCAACATGTATTAAGGAAAAAAAAGCAAGGATTTGCTTTTTTGCAATAAATCTTTCTTATTCTCGGATATTTTACTTAATTTTGCGCTGTTTTGAAAAAAGACATTATTTTATAATATAAGTTATCATCAATTATGGAAAAAAGCGCATTGCAGAATGCAAGGGCTTCGTATCAGCCCAAATTGCCCAAGGCTCTTAAAGGTGCTGTCAAGGTAATAGAAGGAGCACCGACTCAGAGTGTTGACAACCAAGATGAAATCAAGCAACTATTTGCTCACACTTATGGCATGCCATTGGTGGAATTTGCACCTGGAGATGTTGCATCAAACAAGAAATTCAATGTGGGAATCATTCTCAGTGGAGGTCAAGCCCCTGGTGGTCACAATGTCATCTGTGGACTTTTCGACACTGTAAAAAAACTAAATCCTGAGAACAAGCTCTATGGCTTCTTGATGGGACCTGGAGGACTTGTTGACCACAACTACATCGAGATTACTGCTGATTTTGTTGACAACTATCGCAATACTGGCGGTTTCGATATGATAGGAAGTGGCAGAACCAAGCTTGAGGAAGTTGACCAATTTGAGAAAGGAGCTGAAATAATACGTGCCCTTGACATTCAAGCCGTGGTAATCATCGGTGGTGATGATTCCAACACAAATGCATGTGTGCTTGCTGAATACTATGCAGCAAAGAATTATGGAATTCAGGTCATCGGCTGTCCTAAAACCATCGATGGAGACCTCAAGAACGACCAAATTGAGACCAGCTTTGGCTTTGACACAGCAACAAAAACATATTCCGAATTGATTGGCAATATTGAGCGTGACTGCTACTCTGCACGCAAATATTGGCATTTTATAAAACTGATGGGTCGCTCCGCAAGCCACATTGCTTTGGAGTGCGCCTTGCAATGCCAACCCAACATCTGCATCATCTCAGAAGAGGTGGAAGCAAAAGACCAGACTCTCAATGATATCGTTGAACAGATTTGCAATGCTGTGGCTGCTCGTGCTGCCAAGGGCGACAATTTCGGTGTCGTTCTTGTGCCAGAAGGGTTGATTGAATTCATTCCTGCAATAGGGCGATTGATTGACGAACTCAATGACCTGCTTGCCGCTCATGGTGAAGAATACAAGGACCTTGAAAAGACAGCACAACGTGAATATATCCTCACGCATCTGAGCAAGGAGAACGCTGAAACATTCGAAACACTTCCTGAAAGTGTGGCACGTCAGCTCTCACTCGATAGAGATCCTCATGGAAATGTGCAAGTTTCGCTCATCGAAACAGAAAAACTTTTGTCGGAAATGTGCGAGGCGAAGTTGGACAAATGGGCTAAAGAAGGCAAATTTGTTGGAAAATTCTCTACCTTGCATCATTTCTTCGGATATGAAGGACGTTGTGCAATACCATCCAACTTTGATGCAGATTACTGCTATGCTCTTGGTGCCAGTGCAGCCCAGCTGATAGCAAACGGCAAAACTGGTTATATGGCAATCGTAAAGAACACCACAGCCCCAACCGATGAGTGGAAAGCCGGAGGTGTGCCCATCACCATGATGATGAATATGGAGCGCAGAAATGGCAAGATGAAGCCAGTTATCCGCAAGGCATTGGTTGAGCTTGATGGTGCTCCTTTCCGCACATTTGTTTCCAAGAGAGAGAAATGGGCTATTGAGACATGCTACATGTATCCTGGTCCAATACAGTATTGGGGACCAGCTGAGGTGTGCGACAAGACCACCTTCACACTTGCCTTGGAACACATTTAAGATTCTATTGCTTTTGATAAAGGGCGGACTATCATGTCCGCCCATTTTCAAATTATGAAAAACAAAAAAAGAAAGTTTTCAAAAATACCCAAAACATTTTGGTGGGCATTGGGAATAATAGTTTCCATTGCTTACTGTTGGACTTTCTTTTTCTTTTTTGTCGAGCCATTTGGCTTCCGTTGGAGAGCATTGTATGGTGACCCTACATACCCTGAAGGATATGAAATCCACGGAATAGACATCAGCCACCATCAAGGAAAGATTGACTGGAACAAATTGGGCAACGCCATGATCGACCGCAACTATGTGAGGTTTGTAATGGTGAAGGCGACTGAAGGTTCTGATTATATTGACGAGTGTTTCGAGGAAAATTTCAAAAAAGCGCGACTTGCTGGATTTATTAGAGGAGCATACCATTATTGGAGCAACATGTCAACAGCTCGTGAACAAGCATATTTCTTTCTCGACAAAGTCCACCTTGAAGCAGGTGATTTGCCCCCAGTGCTTGACGTTGAAAGCAAGCCAGACAACATGTCTGATGAGGATTTCCAATTGGAAGTGCTGGCTTGGTTGCACATCGTAGAAGACAAATACCACGCAAAGCCAATAATATACACCTATTATAAATTTAAAGAAAAATACCTTAACGATAGTCGTTTCGCTTCATATCCATATTGGATTGCACATTATTACGTTCAAGAAGTTCAATATCAAGGTCCATGGAAATTTTGGCAACATACAGATGTAGGACGTTTACCTGGCATCAAAGGGTATGTTGACCTCGACATTTATAATGGCAGCCATTATGACCTTAAGAAATTGACTCTTAGTGAGGAGAACTTCGTCGTGCCTGACATCCATGCTACAGACAGTCTTGAACTTGACAGCATGGGCATTTACGAGGAGAACGATAGCGACACCCAATTGGCAAGTTCCTTCATGGATTCCATTTGAAGCCCCAACTCTGATGCTCTTTCTTTCAAGAGTGCCACGTCTTCTTTATAAAATCCACTGATTATCAGTTTCCCATTCTCTGCCATGACACCTTTCATTGTTGGCATGTCTGTTAGCAAGATATTACGGTTGATGTTTGCTACAATTATATCAAACACACCACTCACGTGTGACAACACGTTGATGTCGCCCAATAACACATCAATGTTTTCAACGCCGTTGAGTTGGGCATTATGTTTTGTGTTTTCCACACTCCATTCATCAATATCGTAAGCCACAACGCTTTCAGCTCCGTGTTTTGATGCAACGATAGACAAAATGCCGGTGCCACAACCACAGTCAAGCACTCTTTTGCCTCTAAGGTCCCTTCCAAGCAGATTGGATACAATCATGCGCGTGGTTGCATGGGTGCCAGAGCCAAATGCCATCTTGGCATCTACCAAGACATCCATCATGCCATTAGATACAGGCTCAACATGTTTGGTATCGTGAATAACGCACAAACCATCCACCACAATTGGGTCGAATCCAGCTTCTTCCCATTCTTTGTTCCAATCTTGATAATCTGCTTTCTCAATGCTATATGAGACATTGACATTCTCAATAGGGAATGAATCGAGCAACGCATCCAACTGTTCTTTGTCAAACAAATCTTCTTGGATGTATCCCACCAACAAATCGCCTTCCTCCTCAAATGATTCAAAACCACAACCGCCTGCCAAAGAAGCTACAATATCGTAGCATGTCTGACGGAGATCCATAGTAGAAATGCCATTATTGGCATCAAATTTAACACGTAAGTATTTCATGTTTTGTTAAAATTTTGATGCAAAATTATAAAAAATAGGGAAAAACCTACTCTCCTATAGGGTTTTTCCCTACTTTTGCATTTAATCTTGGCTTATTTTTGCATTGTGAAAGAATACATACGTGGTAAACAAACAAAATAGGAATGACATATGAAAAAGCTTGTTTTACTTTTATTGCTCATTGCAGGGTGCATGCCCATCTCCTTATTCGCACAAGATGACATGTATTTTGTACCGAAAAAGGCAGAAAAGGATGTCGCAAAAACCAAAAATGGAATTGGTGGCGACTCTTTGTCCAAGGTCAAGCCACTCGACGTGTCTGTTGATGAGTATAATCGCAGGCACATGAAGAGTTCGTACAAGACATTGGGTTCCGACTCTTTGGGGAATGATATAATTGAATTTGAGCCAGGCGATGGCAAATACCCTAAAATAGACACTGTCAAGGTGTACCAACCTCCTATGGATGATGACGATTTTTACTGGTCGGCACAGATGGGTTTGTTCGACGGGTATCATGGATGGTACGACCCGTTTTTCTATGGTTATTTTGGCCGATGGGGACATTACTATGACATGTGGTATCCTTGGTATCATCCTTGGGCATATGGTCTGTATGACCCATGGTATAATGGATGGTATTATGGTTACTATTATGGCCCATGGGGATATTATGGCTCATGGTATCTCGACCCATATTATTGGGGTTGGGGCATGTATATGTATCCAGGATGGGGACACCCTCATTATCACGTAAATTATGGTTATACCGTGTATGATGTTCCTGGAACAAGAGGAAGAGCTTCCAAGTCACCAGCCTCATTGGGAGCAAGAGGACATGGTTACACAACAGCCCAACATGGCACTTTCGGAGGAAATCGCATAGGCAATAATACTTTCGGGACAAGTGGAAATGGGTATGGTTCGTCATCCTCATCAAGAGGAACCTATGCTTCTTCTCCCACTCAGAGGTCAGGCTTCGGAGGATCACGTAGTGCAAGTGCCGCAAGGGCTTCAGCCAACAGGTCCTATGTTCCAGCCACATCATCGAGTTCTTGGCAAGGTTCAAGTTCTTATTCAGGTTCATCATTCTCCTCCAGCTCAGCAGCAAGTTCAAGCTCAAGCTCCGGTTCCTTCGGAGGCGGAGGAAGTCGTTCTGGTGGTGGATTTAGCGGTGGTGGCAGCGGTCGTTCCGGCGGTGGCGGCGGCGGTGGCGGCTTCGGAGGAAGAAGATAACCATTGTGCTAATTCTTTAATTGATGTTTCACTCAATTTGACAATATAGAATCATGAAAGCAAAATACATGTTTATGGCTTTTAGTGCCATATTGGTAATGCCTGTGGCAGCCCAAGAGACTTATGAGAATGCAAAGGTCATTACAGAAGATTTGAATGGGACTGCAAGATATGTAGGCATGGGTGGCGCCACAGACGCTCTTGGAGCTGACATCTCAACTATCAGCACGAATCCTGCCGGCATAGGTCTTTTCCGCCATAGCAAGGTGGAAGCCACAGCTGGCATGGTAACCCAACAAGATGCGGCCAAATATTCTGGAGGCGATGCCACAAACTTGAGTTTCGACCAGATTGGAGTGGTGTTGACAACAAAAGGATCTAATGGCTCATTTCTGAATTTTGCCTTTAATTTCCACAAAAGCAAAAATTTCGATTATATTCTTTCTGCCGACAGCAAGCTAAATAACGCATCACAAAACAAGTTGTCGTATATGAAACTTTACAATGGGCTTTTGTATGCTCAAGGTGAAGATGGCACATTCTACGAGAAAGAGCCCTTCGTCACCTGCAATCAGCTTGACGACATATATTTTAGAAATCTGTTCTATGCTGCTGGTGATGGCTTAGCTTACTATTATGATGCAGAAGACTATGATTTTGACAGAGCTCATTCGGGATATGTAGGAGAGTATGATTTCAACATTAGTGGAAACATTCACGATCGTGTATATTTGGGCTTCACGTTAGGGCTTCATGATGTTCATTATCTCCATAAAGGGGATTATACTGAAACGATGATGCCAAACCCAGAGGATATAAAGACCCTTAATGTATATGATGAAAGAAGGATTAAAGGTACGGGCGTTAGTTTAAAGTTTGGTGCCACAGTAAGGCCTATTGAATATTCACCCTTGCTAATTGGTGTCAACATCTCATCACCTGTATATTACGACCTAAAATCAAGCAACTACACCGAAGTGTCGGATGGAAACTATACCGCATATGCTGAACAGGCATACGAATACAAAGTGTACACCCCTTGGAAGTTTGGTGCAAATTTGGGATATACTGTGGGCAACTACCTCGCATTAGGTGCAAGTTATGAATTCTCCGACTATAGCCGTACGGATGCCAGGGTGAATGAGGGTGATAGGTATTACTATGACTATCATGATACCAGCAATAGTGACGAGTACATGAACAGAAACACCAAAAACACATTAAAGGGTGTAAGTACTATTAAAGTTGGCGCTGAGTTCAAACCCATGCCAGAAATGGCAATAAGGGCGGGCTACAATTACGTCTCACCGATGTATGAAAAGGATGGCTTCAAAGATGGAACCATACCATCTTATGGAACATATTACGCCTCAGCAACTGACTACACAAATTGGGAGAGCACCAATAGACTCACATTTGGCATGGGTTGGAGATGGGGACAAGTGAACCTTGACCTTGCTTATCAATACAGCATGACGTCTGGTAAATTCACTCCATTCATGAATTATCGTGATTCGGAATATGAAGATTTTGACATCATCACCAACGAAGTGAAAGTAAACAACAAACGTCATCAAATACTTTGCACATTAGGCTACACGTTTTGATGAAAGTGTTTTATCGTCAATAGCGAGGAAAATGTATTAAATAAACAAAAAATAAGGCAAAACATTTGGATTTATCAAGAATTCATCTTACATTTGCAATGTATTCATGAAAAGATACAAAGATTAGTTTTTTTAGTGGTTAATTTAGTTTTAGTAAGTATGTTGGGTGGTTTGTCGTGAGACAAGCCACCTTTTTGTTTTCCTTTCCTTTTTGATTTCAAAAAAAGGGCACCCTAAATGGATGCCCGTATTTCCAAGATGGAGGTTTACTTATTCATCGTATTCGTCACTTATGCTCTCAGCCTCGTAGTTTAAGTCCTCCGGGTCTGTTTCAAAAGTTGTACGATAACTCTCTTCTGTCAATTTTTCCTCATCGAAAGCATCGTCATCTTCATCAGGATCATTGTAATGATCTTCTATTTCAGGATAATCATCATCGTCTTCTTTTTCCACATCCTCATCAATCTCATCAAATTTCATGCGAGGTCTCTCTACCGCAGGCTTTGCTTTGGCAAATATGGCTTCCACCCACATGCCTTTTGGAATTTCAAGCACGTCGAAGCCATCGTCAACTTTCTTTTCATACATGCCACCTGGCTTGCGAAGCCGTTCTTTGGGCAAAGTCGTAGTGCTTATATCAAAGCCAGATTCAATAATATCCTGAATGCTTTGAGACAAGCTGTCCCATCCACCCCCAAAATTGCGGTCTATTACTTCCAGCAATTTTGCAGTAGTGATATGGCGAATGTTTTCATAGGTCAGATCGGTCACTCGCAATATTGGACGCTTCTTTATAGCCCATTTGATTTTCGTGCTTTCATCTGTCTTTAATACTCCAACTTTGAAACCACGATCCTCGTATTTCTTGACAATCTCAGGTTTGTCAAGTTTCACTTCTTCCATGTCAAAGGCACTTTTTATAATGCCAATGTAATGGCGGGAATTGTCCTTGATGTCTGCATCTTTTTCAGCAGCTTCCCAAAGGCGAAAGATGTCGTTTTCTTGCAAGTCCCATACATTGCTCTTGTTGAGCGTCTTTAAGGATAATGCTTTGTTGTCTGTTTGTTTCATATTTTGTCTCAGTAATTGAATTCATATTCATCACGGTCTTCAAGAACCGCGAATTTGTTTCGAAAATTATTTAATTCTTCCATGCGGATTTCTGCTGTCTCTGTTGATTCCAAACCTGTTGCGCATTTTGCAATGGTCATACCTTTTGCATTTATTATTGCACTACCTCCAACATAGTTGCATCGCTCGTCTGCTCCAACCCTATTGACCGCCACCACATAGCATTGATTTTCTATCGCACGCGCACGAATCAATGTATCCCATGCAACTTTGCGGCTTTCAGGCCAATTGGCAACGATTATGATGCCATCATAATCACCACGATAACGACTCCATACAGGAAATCGCAAGTCGTAACATGTCAGCAGCAACCATCTGAAGTCTCCATCCTTTACTACCACGCGGCCTTTTCCTGGCGTGTAGAATTTGTGTTCCCCACCACATGTGAAGAGATGGTGCTTGTCGTATTGTGCAACTATATGTCCACATGACACGTAATACAGGCGGTTTCGATAGGAAACATTGCCATTCTTGTCACGTTCTTCAATTGCAAGACTGCCACAAATGGATGAGCGCAATCTCTCAGAAGTCTTGAGCATCCATTGCAGTGAGCAACCATCCTTTTCTGCCACACTTTCTGGTTCTGTAACGAATCCCGTGCTCCACATTTCCGGCAAGACATACAAGTCGCTTCTTGGTACATCAGCAAGCATCTTTTCCACCTTAATAGCATTGTCTAATGGTGCTGCCCATTTGATGTCGGTCTGTATTAAGGTAATTCGCATGTTGGATGTTTAGCTTTGTTGCCATTAATGATTGTTATTTTGCAAAAGTAAGTACTTTCCTTCTTATTTGCAAGAAAAACAAGTATTTTTCAATTATGTTTTTTATGTTTCTCCAATCATTCATCAACATCTTCCTTATATCATGGTTTGAAGATGTGTTTCTTTTTATTTTTGCAATCATCTATAGGCATTCAAAAACTACCATAAACATCTCATATTCTATTGGTCTTCCTTACCTTATATAATTGCGTTTGACAATTCTCCAGACTTTTTGTTTGTCAATTCAATTTTAATACTTAACTTAGCGGCGAAAAAACATAATCCAATCGGTCATTATCTTTCTTACCGAACACCTTTATGGTTTTGGTCAATTATTCCACAAAAGCCTATGAACAAACTACATTATAAGATGAAAAAGGTGCTTACATGCATCATCCTTCTTTCGTTCCCTTTCGTTGCTATTGCCTCAAATCCATGGCGTATGATGAAGAAAGTGGAGAAGAGCATCACAGTCCCATCTTTTCCCAATCGAGACTTCATAATTACCAACTATCATAATAATGAAGACACCCTCTACACCAAAGCTATTGATGATGCCATCATAGACTGTTCTTCCAAAGGTGGTGGTCGTGTTGTAGTGCCAAGAGGAACATTTCTTACTGGTGCAATTCATTTGAGGTCGAATGTGAACTTGCATCTCGAAGAAGGTGCCGTACTACGATTCACCATCAATCCAAATTGTTATCCAGTGGTACTTACACGTATCGAAGGTATTGACTGCTATAACCTTTCTCCACTTATATATGCTTATAATGAAAACAATATTGCCATCACTGGAAAAGGATTGTTGGATGGCCAGGCAGATTTCACCAATTGGATTAATCCGGACAAAATTCTACATGTTTCTTTTCCTGATGGTTCTAATGGAGGAGAAAAGCAAATGCTTAACCAAGCCCTACAGGAACAATGGCCTTTGGAAAGAAGAGTTTTTCAAGATGCTTATGGAATGAGACCACAATTCATCAATTTCTACAAATGCAAAAACATACTTCTTGAAGACTTCGAAATAAATCGTTCCCCATTCTGGCTAATTCATCCTCTCATGTGCGAAAACATCACTATGCGAAGACTGACATTGAGAAGTCACGGGTGGAACAATGACGGCTGCGATCCAGAATCATGCAAGAACATGTTGATAGAGGATTGCTTTTTTGACACAGGCGATGATTGCATTGCCATAAAAAGTGGGAAAGACGATGATGGGCGGCGTTGGATGATCCCAAGCGAAAATATCATCATCCGGGGATGCACCATGCGTGATGGTCATGCTGGTGTCGCCATAGGTAGCGAGATAACAGGAGGTTGCCATCATGTTTGGGTATATGATTGCAAGATGGATAGTCCTAATTTGGTGAGAATCATTCGAATAAAATCAAATGCCAATAGGGGAGGGGAAGTCAATGATATTTATGTGAAAAAGATTGAAGTAGGGGTGTGCGATTTGGCAATCTTGGGCATCGAGTTGAAATACTGGAATGTTGACAAGGGTGATTATTATCCCTATTTTCATAACATAACATTAGAAGACATCAGCAGCAAAAAGAGTCGTTATGTGCTCCATGTTGATGGCTTTGAAGATAAGGCGCTTGCACGAAATATCATGTTTAAGAATTGCAGGTTTGATGGCGTTACAGAACAAGAACCTTGCGTAGAGCAAGGAACCTCGAACATAAAATATAAGAAAGTGTATGTCAACGGAAAACTTCTTTCTCGTTGACATATAGCAACAACTAATATTAAAATTTAGAATTATGGCTTATTTAATTATAATAGCAGCTATAGTGATTGTGTTGGCTGTAGTGTTTTTGCGGAAGCATGATGATTCGCATTCTGATTATGTAGAACCAACATTCAGACACAGCGGAAAGAAATGGGTCTTTAATGGTATTCTTGACATAGACGCACCCCCTGAACAGAATGAAATATTTGTTGACTATGATGGAGAATATCAACTGATGACAAAGAAGGGGTTTGTTCATTATGACCTTGTATTATATGAAAACGCCAAGCATCACTTGGGCATGTTTCAAGCATCAGCCATAGCAAGCAATGACGGAAAGATAGACATTATAGTAGATAACCAAGCAATAGCATCTCTACCCAAGGGAACATCTGAGTTGCATAAAAAAATCTCAAACAAGGGTGGGAAAGCAAAGGCATATGGTTTTATTGCTTCAAGAAACAACGAACTGTTTGGAGAAGTGTGTGTTTGTTAGGGCTGTTGCCTTTGAAACTGCCTGACCCAATTATCTATCAACTGTCGGGCTATTGACAATTTTTCTGGAATATGAGGAAGATTGTCATAACGGAACCATCCTCCACGTGACAACTCACTTTTCTGCAAATGCAATTGACCACTTTCATATTCCGCATAGAATCCCACCATCAGGCCACATGGATAAGGCCACGGCTGACTTGCATGGTATCGTATGTTTTTTATGCGAATGCCTGTCTCTTCCAGCACCTCACGTTCTACAGCCTCTTCAAGAGTCTCACCTGTTTCTACAAAACCGGCTACCAGTCCATAAAAATCGCTCTTGAAATTGCGAGCATGGACCAAAAGCACCTCTTCTCCTCTCTGTATCAATACTATGATTGCGGTCGCAAGTTGTGGCCAAACCTCTTTACCGCAACATGTGCATCGCTTTGAAATGTCGGTATGCAGTTTCATAGGTCCTCCACAAACTCCACAAAACTTTGTATTGCTGTCCCAATACAATATTTCTGCACATTTGCCAGCCTTCAGATACATGTTGGTTGGCAAATACTTGTACGAATCACGTAGTCCGCAGGCATGATAATGGGGATTGTTGGTTACAGGATAATCTATGGAATATGTCTTCACAGGCTCGCCATCTATCCAAGGTGTTATGTTGTGAACCGTGGTCCATGGCTTAAGGGGAATCGGAGGTTCTTCTTGATGTGGTATGATGCAGGTGCCATCTTCTGCCTTTTCAAGCAGAATGTCATTTTTACAAAAAACGAACCAATATGACTTTTCCATGATTATCTTTCTTTTACTCTCCAAATAGTAATTTCCTGTCCCGAATTATGGCAGGTCCTGCCCATTCCTCAGGCACGAAGCGCCAGTTGTTATGTGCTTTCGGATGCAATCTGCCAGATTTTTCAAATTCTTTCATAATATAGTAACGCTGATCCCTGTCGCTTTGGTAAATAATGCGACTTTTCAGTTCTTCATGAGGAATTCCAGCACCTTTTGTGAGCAGTTCTCCACCGCCATTGCCACGATAACTGTTCAAAGCCACACGATACCATTTGCTTTCATCAAAGGGTTCGCCATTACTCATCCGCAGTATTCTTACTTTCTTTCCATCAGGCTGAGTGACATCAACCTCATAATCAATGCCGGCAGCACTATCGAAATTGAATGCAAGATTCTTGAACATGTAACGCTGTTTGTCATCCAATGTCCCATCATTCAACAGCATGATATGATCTTCAGGCGACTTCATTGTATTCACCCATAAATCGTAACTCATCTCCAAATGCTTGCGTATTTCCTCGCCAGTCATCCTCATTACATAAAGATAGTTTTCGTATTTGTAAAGATTGAACATGTCGCTAACATATACCGGACCAGCCTTGATACTTGTATTGAACGTCAGAGGGGCGTTAATTGAAATGTCTGCATTTGTTATGGCAAGTTGAATGTCGTGGATAAAATCTGAAAATGCAGCATTTCCAAAATAGCAATCTCGTGTATAGATAGTGTTATCTATTTCACCGATTTTCCTATCAACATAGGTTTTTACACTATCTATCGTGGGTTGGAAGTAACGCATGAAATCAGCGTCTATTTCATAAGATTTCATGCTTTTCACTTCTCCCATGACATGCTTTTCCAGCACCTTGTTCTTTTTTCCCAATTTCAACTCTACGGTAGCTTCTGCTACCATTAGTGCATTGCATGAAGGGTCAAGGCAGAGCACGTCTTCTCCTGCCACATTCTTCACCACACTGTGGTGCTTCGTGTGGTCATGTCCAAACATGATGATATCAAAGCCAGAAACCTCCCGTGCTATTCTCAGGGATACATCCTCCTCATAATCAGGGGTTACAATACCACCATCACTGCCAGAGTGGAACAAGCCAATAACGACATCAGGCTGCTCTTTTTCCTGTATGTACGTCATCCAATACTTTGCAGCATTAACCATTTCATCGAATTTCAGACCACTCCACAATTCCTCGTTGAGCCAATTGGGTATGGCAGGAGTCAGCAATCCCATGATGGCAATCTTCACTCCACTTCTGTTCAGGATAGTATAAGGAGTCACATAAGGCTTGTTGGTTTTTGTCTCTATTATATTGGCACCCAACATTGGACAATTCACTTCCTTAATCCATTTGTCATAGACAGCATGACCTGTTTCCACGTCATGATTGCCAATGGTTTGTGCATCGTATCCCATATAGTTGATGACTTCTGCAGCGACATTGGGTATCTCTGGCTTCACGAAATTGCAATAATAACATGAGGGTTGTCCCTGAAGGATGTCACCGTTATCAAGGAGTATGACATTCTCTCCATATTGCTTTCGCAATTCACCAACATAAGTCATTACTCGAGCCAAGGTTCCTTCAAGCGGTTTGCGGTTTATGAAATCGTAAGGGAAGAAATAACCGTGAACGTCACTTGTCTCAACAATCTTTAATACTACATTTTTTGTTTTTCCTAATGAAGGCATGGGTGTTAACATTAGAAAGGTTATAAATGCCAATATTGTTTTTTTCATTTTATTTATTGTTTTTCTTCTTTTTACGCTGTATTCCGATTAGTTCTCGCCAACCGTTGAAATCCTTTTTCATGATAAGTCCCAAGCCTTGGGTGTTGAGGCTGTTCTTGATAAAGTATCTGTCGTTGGTCTGATTATATACCTTTACTGCCAAATTGCCATTGGGGTATAGCAAGTATTGTATGTCAAAGTCACCTATGAAGGAAGTAGTAGCATTAGGATTATCTCGATACCCAAACTCACCGTTGATTATCAGTCGATTGTCAAACAGTCTTCCACTAAGCAACCCTTCATATTCAGCATTGTTGAATCCTTCGTCACCTGTGGATATGTTTGCCCCGAAATTCCAATTGTTGCTTTTTACGAAATTGCTCAATACACTGCTTATTTGTTGGCTTATGGTCCCACTAAGCAAGCTTTGCATGGCAAGACTTGTCCTGCTTTGACCCGTCTCACTTACTCTCGAATCTGTTTGACTGTTGTAGAACCTTCCTATTGCAAGTAGGTATATGACTTGTTGGTTGAGTTCTTCTTCTCCATTAATCACCCTACGAACCATCTGTTCTGCTTCACTATTCAGTTTGGGCAGTTCCAAGTCAAAATCTACGGTTGGCTGGTATGGCGTACCTTTGATGTTCATGAGGCAATTTACAGGGATATTGTTGTTGGAGAAGCCACCACCAATGTTGAGGTCGGAAAGTGGAACTCCATTTATGGTATATGAAGCCACCAGGTCGAGTGCCGCATTATATGGGTCTCCGCCAAAGGTGATAGTTCCTCCTGGTCTGAATTGGAAATCTTTTTTGATGACATTCTGAATGGTCAGCTTGTACAGACCATGGTCCACCAAGTAATTGCCATTCATTTTGAATGCACCTTTGTTGAAATATGAAGCCCTCAGCACACCCTGTCCGAAGAGAGATATATAGTCGCCATTTTCATCCATCAACAGCCGCAATTCAGCTTGTGGGGTAACATTGATGTGAAAATTCATTTTCAGATTGGTCGGAATGTCCACCTCCTCTTCTTCTTCAAATTCAACAGCTTGTGGCTGAGTGTGTTTTTTACTATCACTTGCTGACGGCAAATCATCAAAGTTTATTTGCTCTGGAGTGATGTCGTTCCAAACAATAAAATCTTGATTGCTCAGTGCTTCTGGACTGGCTGCATTGTAATAGAAGAGGGTGTTTTTCTCAGGGGTTGCGTCAACATCTATAGTTATTTCACCACTAACTCCATGTATATCGCAGTTGCCTGTCGCAAAAACTGTTCCGCAAAAAGTATCGCCTCCAAACTGCTTGAAATCATAACATAGCAAGTTCTGAGCATTCACTCCCAAATCAAAAGTGAATCCACTAAGATTGTGATGGTCAACACTACCGGTCAAGATGCCATGATGCCCATACTTGTCGATAATTGTGTCGTTGGTGAAAATGATGTGGTCGGGCACTACCGTAACAGTGTCGTTATGCATGTTGTAAACGGTGTTTAAGCTTGATACGTAAAGCGGTCCGTTCCCCACCACTTTGCCTTCCAAGTTTACAGTGCTTAAAGGTCCGAACACTCTCACATGCCCATCTATCCTGGCATCAATTCTTGGCATGAATGAATTGCAAAATCTCTCCAAAAAATGAAGTGGTGTCTTTTGTGCGGTGATGTCAAGGTTTATTTCTTCTGTTTCCAATCCCACATGGCCATTTATCAATGTTGTCCCCTCTATTCCATCTTTTGCAATTGCAGAAATGTTGATATTGTTTTCTTGGGCATTCCAATTGGCATCGAGTGTCATGTCTCCCATCAATCCGTTCTCAAATGTGAAGTCATCAATAAAAAGATTTGCCTTTGCTTCGGGTGTGTCATACACAGACATGACCGTAGCATTACCAGATATCTTTCCTCCAAAGTCAACACCATCCACGTCTAAGATGTTGGAAAGAAATTCCGCATCCAATTGATTTAGCGACACCTTTATTGTGTCGTTTGGATTATTGGTTAGCGAACCATGGATTTCCACCTTTTGATTTCTATTCTGAATGCTAAAGCCTTTTTCACCATTTATGACAATGCTGTTTTTCGACAATACAAGTTCAGAAGGAACGACATCCCAAGGGGTGTTCTTCACGAAGATTTGAGATGGATTTACCATGACTTGTACCTGGGGGTTGTTTTGGGCATCCAATCCAAATGTCGTTATTGAAGACAATGTACCTTTAAGAAATTGCTTGTTGCCTTTATTGTTAAATGCCAAATCAGCCATCAAGTTGTTGTCCATGGCTTTTGTGGATAACGCAACGTCAAGCCTTTTCCCCTCAGATTGCATTATGATGACACTTGCATCAGTATATAAAGTGTCATTTTCTGTCTTCATGATTATTTCCAAGTCCCTATAATCACCTTCATCATATTCTATGCTGGGTGCGAAGCATTCAAGGTTGATGCTGTTTGCTTTTTCGTCAACGTTCCCATGGAGGTGCATGGGTGCATTTATGGTTATGGGCAAATCTACAAATTGCTTGATCCAATCGCTTCTGTCTATGTCAGCAGAAAAGGAAAAAGAACTATTATACTTCGATGTGCCAGATTTAAGATAAGGTAGGGTAGGGAGTTTGCTTTTAATAATATTTGACACACAACCTATCAATTCATCGAATTCGTAATTCCCGGAAATATGTACGTTGCCAAAGTCTCCATCTATATCAACATGTTTTTCAACACCTTCATTGTCTGCGTCCAGATGCAAAGAAGCCAACTGGTAGTTTTTTTCTTGTGACTGCCAATGAAGATTTCCGATGTCAATCACTCCATTCACATCATTAACGCCATGACCAGTCAAATCTGCTTTCAAATCAAAATCAAAAACATGCCCTTTTAACTCTTCATTTGTAATGCCTAATGCTTGCGGATTGAAATGTCTTGCAGAAGCATTAATGACAGCTTTTGGCGATTGTTCCGAGAGATTTACCATGCCGCTCAGAGATAGTTCACCATTGGGATCGTCGATATGGAACAAGCCCTCAAATTGTTCGTTGTCATAGTGACCATCCAAAATCATGTTGTTGTAAGTGTGGCCTTTATATTCCAATTTTGATATAAGTCCTTTGGCAATCACGGACATGTTCTTGTTGACTGGCAAATCACCTTCAATGTCTATTGATGTTGCCAACAACCCTAATTGCTCTGAATCAAGAATCTTGTTTAGCTGTAGGTTGTCTGTATCTATTTGGCCTTTGACATGTTTGTTTTCCATTCCTACATTAAGCTTCAGTTTGCCTGCTTCACTCGATAGGTTTCCCAATAAGGCATGACTGTTTTCAGAACCTGCCACATCACCACTATATGAAAGGCGTCCTAAATTGACAATAGGAGATGGTATTGTAAAGTTGAATCCTGCAGACTTTAAAAGTTCTTGTAATTTTGGAGTGTCAACAGCAAGGTTCCCTATGGTGAAAAGGTATTGCATGCCATGGTCTTTTTTGTATAGCGTTCCATTGGTATCCAATGACAATAGAGAACCATATTTGACATTTAACAAATTCAAATTAAGGGAGTTTAATGTTCCGGAAAAACGCGAAGAGGCAACCAATGGCTCACCAAAAGACTTTAGCTGAGGAAAGGCAAAAGCGATGTCAGCAGGATACAAATTCAACAGACCGACATTTCCTTTATATTGCATTGAATTGGCGACCAATTCTCCATCCTCCATTTTGTAAATAGCTTTTAGAGTATCTGCCATCAATGTGCTTTGCGGCAGTTTAATGGAAAGGTTTGTCATTAGGGCAGAAGTGCTATCTGCTTGCAGGTCAAACGACATTTGCTGGAGATGCAACCCTGAATTTTCTTTTAAGGACAGGCGCTTGATTTTCAAATCCACCTCATCGTCGGTTAGATGGTTTAGCACCAAATGACCACTAATGTTTGTAAGTTTGATATGATGTGGCGTGAAGCCCTTGTCTTTTCGTGGAATGTATTGTTTGTCGTAACTTAGTTCACCATTTCTAATAATAAGTGAATTTATTGTTAGGTCTAAAGGTTCTTCTGTGGTGTCGTCTTGAGAGGACAATGCATCAATAATGAATTGGAAGTTGGGTGGGGTAGAGGCTTCTTTTTTATAGAGGTTAAATTTTGTTCCGAAAAATTGAGCTGAGGTTATGGATATTTTTCCACGAAGCAATGATGCCAAATCAACTTTAGCTGACAAACGGGATGCTGTCAGCATTTCCTGTCTGTCCTGGTCTTCTATCATCACATCGTCAATAATGATTCTGTTGAGCATGCCTATATTTACAGAACCTATCTCAACGCGTGTATTCAATTTTTCGCTTAATGCAGCAGCTGTTTTTTCACCAATAAACCCCTGTACTGATGACAAATGCAACAGCACGTAAGATAATGCTACGATGCCTATAAGCAACCAAAGCAATATGCTTATTATGTGTCTTAAGATTTTTATAGCCTTGCTTTTCTTTAGTTTCTATTCACCTTCTTTTTGCATTTTAGCCTACAAATATAAACATTTAGAACCAATAAACAAACGTTTTTAATGTTTTTAGTTTTTTGTTTTGTTGAAACAGGTCAGGCACCTATTTATACCGTGAGATGGGGCATAGAGCAAAAAGTGTGGAAAACAATCATCTTTTTTATTTCAACATGTTCAATAATTCCATTTAATTATGTAATTTTGCATAATGGTTGGTTAAGTGATGCATATCCAATATGCACCTACTATTATTTCGTTAGTCCTCATTAAAATGTCATCTTATCAGCCAATGAAAAAATATATATTGTCACACATATTTGTTTTTGCATTTGTCATGTCTCTTAACTGTCATGCCCAGAGGAATGAAATATACAATGACAGAATAGCGACCGTGCAGGTAGTCGCAGGTGATGATTGGTTGTCTCCACCTGTAGCATACTTGGGTAAGCCAATACATATATCTTTCGACGACCTTACTCATGACTACAACCGTTATACTTATAAAATCACTCACTGTGAAGCTGATTGGTCGCCGAGTGAAGGTCTTTTCGAAAGTGACTATATCGACGGATTTCTTGATGGGAATTTAATTGAAAACACAGAGGAATCACTCAATACCAATGTGTTATATACCCATTACAAACTCACTATTCCCAATCAACAATGCAGACTAAAGATGAGCGGGAATTACAAGCTAACGGTTTATGACGACAACAATAGCGAAGAGCCAATGTTCACCGCATGTTTCATGATTGTGGAACCTCAGATGGGAGTCAAGATGACAGTAACCACAAACACTGATGTTGATGTGAACAACTCACATCAACAAGTGGGATTTGAGCTGAATTACAATGGCAAAAATGTAATCAACCCAACAACACAAATACATACGGTTGTGATGCAAAATGGTCGTTGGGACAATGCCGTAATTGACTCAAAGCCACAATACACGATGAAAGATGGAATGAAGTGGGAGCATTGCCGGGATCTTATCTTCGATGCAGGAAATGAATACCACAAATTTGAAGTCCTCGACACCGACCATCCCACACTTGGCATTGACAAGATTCGTTGGGATGGAAAAATATTTCATGTGTTCGTAATACCAGATGAACCAAGGCCAAACTATCTTTACGATGAGGATGCCAATGGTTCTTTTTATATCCGCAATAGCGACAATATTGAGAACGACAGGCTGACAGACTATGTCATGGTGCATTTCCAACTTAATTGTCCTTACGAGGCAAAAGGCAAGGTATTCCTCAATGGAGTTTGGACAAACGACCAGTATTTGCCTGATTATCAGTTAGAATACGATTATGCCGCACAAGCATATTATGGTTCTGTTATGCTAAAAATGGGGTATTATTCATATCAATATGTTCTGATTGATGATGATGGTTTTCCAACCATCATGCCTACAGAAGGGAGCTATTTTCAGACAGAAAACAAATACCAAATTCTCGTTTATTATCGTGAGCCTGGTGGACGTACAGATTTGCTTTACGGTTACCAACAAGTGCAATTCAAATAAACCATGGATACAAAACAGTTCATATATCATTTCAAGGAAGCATTTGGCGATAAAGCCCAATTGCCTTTGTTGTTCGGCTATAGCGATGAGCCAGTTGCAAAAACAGAGAAGATTGGCGGCTGTTTTTTCAAGGGGCTACAGGCTGCAAGAGAAGGCGAACCTGTTAGTCTGAGTGTAGATGTCATAGGCTGTGGAGGTGGAAAGCTTTACACGGGTTTTTCCGACATGCCTGAAAGAGTGCCCAATTTTGTAGCTATTAAGGAGAAATATAAAAAGACACCTGAAATGGTAGTTGATTACATAAAAGGTCTTGAAATGAAAAGAGCTTTGAAAAACTACCTGAATTTTGTGAGAATCGACAAAGCGGAATCTTTTGAAGGAACAGAAGGAGTCTTGTTTTATGCAACTCCCGACATGCTTTCCGGACTATGCGGATGGGCTTTTTATGACAACACATATACGGATGCTGTAGTATCCCAATTTGGTTCAGGATGCAGCACAGTTGTCTCCATGGCAATCGTTGAAAACCAGCGTCAGGGACACCGTTGCTTTCTTGGTCTGTTGGATCCGTCTGTACGTCCATGGATTGGAAAACATGAGTTAAGTTTCACCATTCCTTATAGCCGTTTCGTTCCAATGATGGATTCCATGAAAGATTGTTTCCTTTTTGACACTCATGCTTGGAAGAAAATAAGAGCAAGAATGGAAGAATAATAAGACATAATAAAGCCATAATAAATATATGCACAAATTCAACATAATAAGTATTATGATAAATAGAATTTAATAAAAAGTGGCAATCAATTTATACCCCTCCTCTATTTTTAACCATTTACTCATTTAGCATATGAAGTTATACCAAGCCCAAATTGAGGAATTTTGTACCAAGGCGAGGACTACCATGCGATTGAGTGGTCACAGCAAGTCCCCGACGGCAAGGTGGCCGTTATCCACATCCTTGCTGTCCATCCCGACCGCCAAGGTTCAGGCATCGACTCGGAAATAGTGCGAGAGGTCATCCGCCTTGCCCGGAAGAACGGCATAAAGGCTGTCCGCCTTGATGCTCTTGCGTCGAACACACCAGCCCACAGAATGTACAAACGCTTGGGCTTCGAATACAGGGGCAAGCAGCACCTCTATGCTGAAAACACCGGCTGGACCGACTTCTATTTCTTTGAGTTCAGACAAAATCATCAATCAGTTGACAATTAATATTAACAATAATGAAAGAAACAAAATCCCCTACCCGATTCGTTTTCAACACCATAGGACTGTTCACACGTGACAATAAGGCTACCGTTGAATTCTATACGAAGGTCTTTGGCTTCAAAACCGAATGGGACGGCATCCAACCTAATGTGGAGATGGCATTGGGAAATATGCGCATCATCCTCTTTCCCCGTGAGGCTTTCGAGCAGATGGTCTCGCAAGAATTCCAATATCCAGAAGGCTTTAACGGCACAGTGGAACTGGCATTCGACGTGCCGACTTTCGCAGATGTTGACAAGGAATATAAGAATGCCATCGACCATGGGGCAACGTCCATCCTGCCTCCCACCACGGAGCCATGGGGACAGCGCACCTGCTACGTGGCAGACCCTGACGGCAATCTTATAGAAATCGGTTCTTTCACGGAATAAGAAAAGGTTGCATACTCTGACGAATACTCTATGACGACCAAACAGAGCCTTTGCCCTTTGCTAAGGATAATGTTAAATCCATGTTAAAAACAACATTCCTCTTGACTCGTCCCTTGGGGCATGCTTTAATTTCGCAGTCGCTTAGCAATAACATCGTACGATAATGAGTTATAAAACGAAATTGAAAATCGGAGAGTTCTCACAGTTGATGCAGGTCACAGTAAAAACCTTGCGTCACTATGAGCAGAAAGGACTGCTAAAGCCTGACGAGGTGGACGAGTGGACGGGCTACCGTTACTACAGCATCAACCAGATGCAGCGGTTGCAAACCATCCGCGACCTGCAACAGCTCGGTTTCTCGCTGGATGAAATCAAGGATTTGTTCGATGACAACTCGCATATCCCAAGCATCCGCCAACTGACAGAGAAAATCAAGGAAACGGAAACGCAACTGAAGAAACTGATTGCCCGCCGCAACCAACTGCTCGACTGGAGGGACGCTCGCAAAGAAATGAAGACAATGCAAAAATTCAGCATTCAGTCATTGCCCGAAATCATCGTGGCAAGTCATCGTGAAGTCATCCCTGATTTCGCAGCAATTGGTCCCATGTGTGTGGAGAAAATCGCCCCTGAGATGCATCGGCTCGGATGCAAGTGCCCACCTCCGGGATACTGCTTCACTATCGAACACAACAAAGAATATACCCCTACGGACATTGACATCGAGTATTGCGAACAGGTGGAGGAAATGGGTGAAGACAGCGCCATCATCCAGTTCAAGCGTCTGGCAGCCGTGCCAAAGGCTCTCTGCATGAAGCATGTCGGTCCATACGAAAGATTCTACGAATCGTTTGTCGAAGCCTTCCGCTATATTGAAGAGCAAGGGTATAAAGTCATTGGTCAACATCGTACATGTTATGTTGACGGTGTCTGGAACCAAGAAGACCCAGAGAAGTGGCTCTCTATCATTCAGATACCAATAGAGTAGCATACACCTTACAGCCCCACTTTGAATGGGGCTGTAAGGGTGATTATTTACAGACTCAAAAGAACATTTTTTATGAAGACAATAACCAATGACCCTCAGACGATAGCCGCATGTGGCCTTTATTGTGGAGCCTGCAGGAAGTTCCTGGATGGGAAATGCCCCGGATGCAAAGACAACGAGAAAGCATCATGGTGCAAGATACGGAAATGCTGCATGGAGAAAGGTTTTCACACATGCGCTGAATGTGACAAGGATGTGAAGGAATGCAAGATTCACAACAACCTTGTCGGAAAGTTGTTTGCCTTTCTGTTCAACAGTGACAGGGCGGCCTGCATCCATTTTATCAAGGAACACGGTGAGGACGCCTTTGCAAAGACAATGGCTGACGACAGTCAAATGACTATGAAGAAAAGGAAATAAAAGCATATCATTAAGCAAACCGCAACCTGCGCAACATGCTTCAGGCTGACGTGTCGTTCGCCGACTTGCAGCTTGTTTGCGACCGCCTCTCTGATGCTGCTCAGGTGGCCAAGTCGAAGCAGTTGCCTTTCCGTTACCTCTCGGCCTACCGTGAGGTGGAGCAGGTCCGCAATACCGGCACCTCTGCGCTGATTCTCTGCCATCGACAAGGGTGGTGATGCCCTCAGCGTCATCAACGGCATTGTGGTATGAAGATTGTTAATGGAGTAGCCCAGAACTACTCATTCAAGAGAACTGGCGGGGAAGCAAATATAGAATCATGCTTCCCTGCCTTTCATTCACTTGATTGCATCTAATTATCTGTACGCAATTCATGAGAAAGGTAACGACTAAAGTTTGATTCCGTACTTCACTATCCGCTCCTCCATCATTCTATCAGGCATGAAACGTAGGAGCGTTTCCGTGATGGTGTTGAGCATACTCTGACGGATGTAGTCCTCGCGGATGTAAAGCGAGACACGGCGCTGCGACAGGTAGTCGCCCTCTATGCGGCGCACGTTCTCACGTTGCTTGTCGGTGAGGAAAGGCAGGTGCATCTCTGGAATGATGGTGAAACCGCCATTCTCATCGACGATGCGGATGAGGGTTTCGATGCTGCCAGCCTCGTAGATGTGCCGTCCTTTGGTTCGCGCCTTGCAGAAACTGAAAGCACTGTCTCGTAGGCATTGCGCCTCCTTCATCACCCACATCTTCTCATGCTCCAGATTCTCGGGCTTGAACACGGGAAGTTTCCGCCAGCAGTTCTCTGCCAGATAGACCATGAACTTCTCCGTGTAAAGCGGTATCTCCAACACTCTCTGCCGGGTGTTCCCGCTGATGGCAATGCCAGCGTCGAGATGCCCCAACAATAATTCATTGAGCATTGTGTCGGCTTTCATCTCCTTCACGCTGAGTTTGACAGCCGGATAGTCCTCCACATAATGCTTGATGAACTTCGGGAGAATATACGGAGCGATGGTAGGACCGACGGAAAGGGACAATTCACCGGACACGCTGCCCTTCTCCTCATTCACAAGCCATGTGATGCGCTCTGCCTCGACAATGGCACGTTCTGCCTGGCGGATGATTTTCTCTCCGTTGGTCGTCGGAGCGACACTTTTGTTGCTGCGCTCAAAGATGCGCACATCCAATTCCTCTTCCAGTTTCACCAACATGGCACTTAGGGTGGGCTGTGATATGCCGCAGGATTCGGCAGCTTTGGCAAAATTACGATAGCGGTCGATTGCTACGATGTATTTCAGTTGCTGTAAGGTCATTTTGTTTTCTATAATAGATGGTATCGATGCAAAGATAGAAAAAATCGTTCATATTTCTATTATAATCTTTGTAATTTTGCAGTCGTAATAGAAAACGAATACTATATGGAACAGAAGAAGAACAAGAAAAAGAACTTCCACCGGCATTTCGAGACCAAGGGGTTGCCGCTCTATTGGATACTTTTCGCATACATCATAATCGCATGGTTCTATCCGGTGATAGGCATGCTGGCACTCATCTGCATGATTGGCCCATTGCTGACCTCCATCTGGCGAGGCAGATATTGGTGCGGCCATGTCTGTCCGAGAGGAAGCATGTACGACCGTCTGCTCTCAAAATACTCTCCCCACAGACCCATACCGAAGTTAGTCCGCACCTTCGGGTTCCGGCTGTTCATGGTGCTCTTCATCTTCACCATGTTCGGCATCCAGCTGAGCTTTGCCAAGAACTGGGGCGACGTGGGGCGTGTGTTCTGGACCATCATCCTCATCACCACCATCGTAGGCGTGGTGCTGTCGTTCATCTTTGCTCCCCGCACCTGGTGCAGTTTCTGTCCCATGGGAACCATCTCGCGCTGGGTGGCACCCAAGAAAAAACCGCTGCCCAAAGGATTCAAGAGCGTCCACGTGAGCAGCGCCTGCCAGATGAAGTGCAAGAGTTGCGCCCGCGTCTGCCCCATGCAACTCACGCCTTACGACTCCCGCGGTGAGGCAGCAGGCTACCTGCATCCCGACTGCATCAAGTGCGGAAAATGCACGCTGGCCTGCCCAACTAAAATCATGGAACTAAGAAAATAACAATACGAATATGGAGAATATCAAAGACTATCAGCAGTATCTCAGAGGATACGACTACACGGGCAAGATTCCCGTCATCATCGATTTCTATGCCACATGGTGTGGCCCCTGCCAGGGCATGGCACCATTGTTGAAACGGCTGGCTGGGGACTATGAGGGCCGTGTCAAAGTACTCAAGGTGGATGTGGACAAGAACCAGGCTCTTGCCATGGCAGCACGCATCCAGTCCATCCCGACGCTCTTCTTCATCACCAAGGACGGTGATATCGAGCGGCAGGTCGGCGCACTACCCTATCAGGAACTTACAAGGCTGGCAGAAAGAATCATGGAGTGAAACTCAAAAACAAAAGTACAGGGTTTCTTCATCCTCATGATTCATAAACGGTGAATGAATTATGGATTATGGATTTTTTTGATTTGCATGTAACGAAATCTCATTTTGTGTGTCTATATGGTTGTAAGCGCTTCAAAAACATTGTTTCACAAAAATAAAAAAATAAAAATGAAGAAGACTGTATTTACAATAATACTGATGACCGTTTGGGCTGCAAACATGGCCGCACAGAGTGTGGACGACCTCTTTAAAGAGTTCAAGGACAAGTCAAATGTAGAGTATATTGAAATTCCCAAAGCCATGATGTCGATGGCCTCGACATTTATTAAAAAAGAAGATGGAAGCGACGTCATCAAGAGAGTCAATCATATAACCATTCTCAACATTGAAAACGACCCGCAGCTCTGTCAGGATTTCGCACAAAAAGCCATATCTTTGAACAGGAATGGTTATGAAACGATGGTAAACAGCAACGAAGATAAAGAAAAGACACGGATTCTGGTGAAGACGAAAAATGAGAACATCACCGAAATGGTCGTCCTCAACATTGAGCCAAACGAGTGTTCGCTAATACAGATAAAGGGAAAACTCAGGCCATCCGACATCGAGAAACTCAACAACTGACACTGCATTTCTCAATTACAAAAAGATGTCTGCCTCTGAATTTAAACAGATATTCCTGCCATTGTCACGCCGTATGTACTGGACGGCGTGGCAATTCACTGGCAATGCCCAGGAAGCCGAGGATTTGGTGCAGGAAGCTTTTTTGAGGCTATGGCAGAAAAGAGATTTGTTAGGTGACATCAAAAACACAGAGGCATATTGCACCATCCTCATCAAAAACCTATACCTCAACCAAATTCGGCGTAAACAAATCCCCTTCACCACCGAATTATCTGAAGACCTGACCATAGTCGCCGAGAATGAGAGTGACATGGAAAAAATATTGGAGAGGAAAGAGGAATCCCTTCAGGTGAAATGCCTTATCGAACAATTGCCTGAACAACAGCGCAAGATCATCACTCTGCACGACATGGAAGAAATGTCGAACGAAGAGATACAACAGCACACTGGACTGCAACCGACCAACATCAGGGTGATCCTGAGCCGTGCACGAAAGACAATACGTGATAAACTAATCAAGGGAAACAGATGAAGCAGATAGATGAAATATTGAGACGCATAAAAGCGGGTGAAGCCACCGGTGACGAACTGAGAATGGCCGACCAACACCTAAGCGCAATGGAAGAAAGACTTTCATCGCAAATCGACGATTGGGCAAGCCATGAACAGAAGTCTATACAAAAGCGGAGAAGAGCATGGCTGCGACATGCGATGACAGCTGCTGCATGTCTGCTGCTATTGGTTTCCGTGACGTTATGGTTTACAAACAATCAACAGAAGGATAGCAATTTGACCTCGGTGACAGAGAAGGACACCTTCGACAATCCAGAGGACGCAGCGGCAGAAACAGAACGCGCGCTCATGCTTTTCTCCGGGGCTATCAACAAAGCTATCAACAATTAGTTTGAAAGTTCATGAATTTAGGCAATTGCAACTAAAAATCATAATAGACATGAAACATCGTAGTATTTATATAGTGTTTTTGTCGTTGCTTCTCATGACCGTTGTACAAAATGCAAGGGCCCAGGACGCACTATTCGACAAATATGAGGACACAAATGGTGTTACCACCGTATTCATTTCTAAAACGATGCTCGGCATGATACCCAATGTAAAGGCAGGGAATCACGACATCAGCAAGGTTGCTGGTAAATTGGATCAACTACGTATTTTAACTTGTGAGAAAGCCTCACTCATCCCCCGCATACTTGATGATGCAAAAAAGACATACAAATCTGAAGGATATGAGGCAATCATGCGCATGAATGATGATGGAGGGAAGATGACCATCTATCAACGCAGTCTCAAAGGTGGCAAGAACGAATTTGTGCTGCTACAAGAGGATGGCTCCAACTTGAACATTATCAATGTCAAAGGAGCCATCACCCTAAAGGACATTCAAATGATTACAGGCAATTGACAGAAGTTCCGGAAAGGGCAGCAGCCGTACGAGCTGCCAATTTAGCATTATTGAGAACCAATTGAATATTGCTATCCAAACTGTCACCGCCTGTAAGATCTTTGACTTTGGCAAGCAGGAACGGCGTTGTCTCCTTGCCGCGAATACCAAGACGATTAGCCTCGTCAATGGCTTCGTCGATGGCTTTATTGATGACATCAGCCGGCATTGAGTATTCCTCTGGTATTGGGTTTGTAACAAGCATACCACCCTTTAAGCCCAATTCAAGCTTGGTGCGGAAGACAGCAGCAAGCTCTTCAGGAGTGTCTATACGGTAATCCACATTAAATCCACTGTGGCGTGTGTAGAAGGCAGGCAACTCTTCTGTGCCGTAACCTATGACAGGCACTCCTTTGGTCTCAAGATATTCCAGTGTCAATCCCAGATCAAGAATCGACTTGGCGCCAGCACAGATGACCATCACGGGCGTCATGGCAAGCTCCTCAAGGTCGGCACTGATATCCATCGTTTTATCGGCACCACGATGGACGCCGCCGATACCGCCAGTGGCAAACACACGTATGCCAGCCATCGCAGCTATTATCATCGTCGTGGTCACAGTAGTGGCACCATCTTCTCCACGGGCGATGAGCACGGGCAAGTCACGGCGTGACGCCTTGGTCACGGCCTGTCCTTTGCGACCCAAGTATTCTATTTCATCAGGGGTGCAACCAGCCTTCAGTTTGCCGCCAATTATGGCGATGGTAGCAGGCACGGCACCATTGTCGCGTATTGTTTGCTCTACTTTAAGTGCCGTTTCCACATTCTGCGGATAAGGCATGCCGTGCGATATTATTGTAGATTCAAGTGCTACTACAGGACGTTTTTCATCTAGGGATTTCTGCACTTCAGGTGATATGGAAAGATATTTGTTCATTTGTACAGTTTTTTATGTCGGTTTTTGTTGCATCATATTTAGTCAATTCTCCTCACAGCTACAATATTTGCCAACATCAGGATTGACTGTCTGTGGGGAAAGCAAAGCTGCATGGGCGGCTCTCAGCCCCATAATGGCACAGTCGGGGAAATTGATTCCACTTAAATTGGCATGTGCCACGCCAGCGATAAAGGCATCGCCAGCTCCCGTTGTGTTTACCACCATGGCTGGGATGGCTTTGTAATGCTCATGGCGGGTACCATCGCTGCAATACACCCCTTCGCTACCCAAGGTGATATAAACTTGTCTGACACCTATACCTGTAAGATAGTCGGCGGAAGATTTTACTGTGTCACAACGAGTTACCTCCAGTGCTTCCTGCCTGTTTAGTTTCAGAACATCCAACCTATGCGTGTTGCTCTGAAGTAGTGCATCAATGACACGAGTTGCCTTGGCAGTACTCACGGCATCCACCAAGAGTGGCACCGTGCAGTTGTCGATTAGGTATTGCAAAGCCTCGGTGGATATGTTGGTGTCGGCAAGGGCAATAGCAGAGTTGTTGATGGCATCGATACGTGAACCCAGAAAATTCGGTGTAATGCAAGAAATGATGTCGGTGTCGGCAACAGCAGCAATCATCTCTCCAGTCTGGTTGTTGATGCACAGGTACATGCCGCTTCGCATATCCTTGCGGCGCTCACTCAACGTCAGGTCCAAGCCGATTGTCTGACACTCATGCCAACACATGTTGCCAAAAGTCTCCTCACCAAAGACACTGACCAGCCTAACCTCATGTCCCATAAGCCGAAGATTATGGGCGATGTTTCGAGCAACACCACCCCACCCTAACGTCACCTCTCCGGGCACAGAGTCGGCATGAACGAATGGTGCAGTCAAAGTTGCCGAAATATCGATGTTCGTACCTCCGATAACAGTCACATATCTGTCCATTGTTCTTTTTTTTAGGTCACTTCATTTTCCATCCACCTCGGTTGCAAACAATCGCACCGGTGCGAAGGCACCCGCCTCGCATTTTGCATCTTGCCCTTCGCATGTTCTTTTAGGGCAATATTTAGCCATCAATATTGCAGACCTGCAATATTTAACTATCGACAAAGATGCAGTAGATCCCGTCTTCTACAACTCCTCAAATTCAAATAAGTTGATGAATCCCGTCAACTTGAACACAGTCTTGATGTCGTCGTTCATATTGCGCATGATGACTTTGCTTCCACTCGTCTTTGCACCTTTCAGGATGCTTATGAGAATGCGCAATCCACTTGATGCGATATACTCCAAATTTGTGCAGTCGATAACGATGTCACGCCCATTGCTGGTATATAAAGGCTGCAGGATATTCTCCACCTCCACTGCTGCCGCAGTGTCAAGCTCGCCTTCCAACGTTACCAAATACTTGTCTTCCAATTCTTGAATGGTTGTTTTCATTTTTTTATTGTTTTAATATTCCTATTGTTTTCTAAAGATAATACTTTATAAAATGTGCATTACTTATTCAATCTTTTTTTCAATGTCAGTATGTTCTTGCCGTCGATTCTCTCATAGTTGATGGAGTCCATAAGTTCTCTTACAAGAAGGATTCCGAGTCCACCAATAGGACGGTCTTCAACCGATAGAGTGGTGTCTGCTTTCGTTGCTTCTGTGGGGTCAAATGCCACTCCATGGTCTGTGATGATAAGCTTCAGATTATTGGCATTGGACATTGCTTTTATTGTCACAGCACCTTCTTGGTCAGAAGGATAGGCATAGTTCATCACATTGACCACAGCCTCTTCCACAGCCAAGCGTAGTTTACGTGTCATCGAGACATCCATGCCAAGCTTTTCTGCCACCGATTTCAAGAAAGAGTGTAGGTCTTTAAGCAGACTGACATCATTCTTCAATGTCAGTTCCCCATGCACTATATAGTCATTGGAAATTGGTGTATATTTTACGGCAAGCATGGTCAGGTCGTCACTTTGTTCCTCCTCAGCGACAAAGTGATGCACTTGCTTGATCATGTTACGGATAATATCTTTAGGCAGATCATTGCGCATACGGTTTAGATTTGCCATTATTCGCTGCATTCCAAACAGCTTATGGTCGATATTCTTCGCTTCTGTCAACCCATCGGTATATAAAAACATAGTAGCGCCCTTATTGATAACTGTCTCTTGCAATTCATATACAAAGTCATCAAACAATCCCACTGGCAAGTTGGCTTTCACCGGCAAGGGTTCCACATTGTTGTCCATCAACACCGGTGCATCGTGCCCGGCATTGCAATACCGCAAACGCCCTGTGGGGAGGTCAAGCACGCCTATGAAAAGTGTGGCAAACATATTTGTCTTGTTGTTGCGACATGCCGACTCGTTGATGGTTCTCATTATATATGCAGGATTGCTCTCATGAGCCGACACGGCGCGGAACAATGCTTGTATCATTGCCATAACCAGTGCCGAGGGAATGCCTTTTCCACTCACGTCGCCAATACAGAAAAACAGTTTCTCATCGCGTATGAAATAATTATAGAGGTCTCCGCCCACCTCTTTCGCAGGGTTCAGGACAGCACCAATGTTGATGTCGGCACGCTCCCCCACTCCATCTTGCTCTACCAACATGGCATTCTGGATGGCTGTCGCAATTTGCAATTCATTGTCAATACGCTGCTTCTCTTCCTTTGCCAACGAGAGCCTACGCTCGTTGAGCATGAAGCGACGGAGAATAAGCCCCAATATGCCCAACGCCATCAACATGAACACAAGCATGTTGATGCGCATCTTGTGTAATTTAGCATATACCTCATCATCATAACACACTACGGCAATCTGCCATCTGGGATTTCCTTTCATGCTGGCGTAAAAGACACTTGCCCCGATGCCTTTTTCATCCTTGAACCGAATAACCTTGCTATGGCGACTATCGCTGTAGATACGCTCCACAGTGCTGTCATTAATCAAGTTGATCACCTTATTTACATCTTGCTCCTTGACATGTTTGGAAAGTGGACCTGAAATCAACTTACCAGACTCTGTCAGCAACAGGAAGAATGATGAGGGATAGATATGGCGCTGGTTCAACGTGTCGCCCAACCATTCAAGAGAAATGTCTATGCCACTTACTGCTATGATGCGTCCCTGACTATCATTAAGAGGATAAGAATAAGTGGTCAGTTTTTTTAACACCCCATCGTCCTCATGGTCATAGGGATCGCTCCAAAACGGCTTGTTTTCCTTCAACATCTTGATGAAAATGGGATTGTTGATATAGTCAGTCCTATCTTCCTCTGCCAGGTTGGTAGAATGTATAGTGCCATTGTCCTTATATGCATACGGTTCAAAAAGCTGCCCCATCTGGGGATAATAGTAAGGTGTAAATGCAATGAAGCTACCCATCACCCTATGATTCGCCATTATGACACGCTTGGTTGCATCAAACAATGAGTCAGGATAACTTATGTTGCGCTCCACATCCCAAAGATGTTCTTTCAGTGTGTTCTCCATTTGCCTTAGCGTGCCGGTGATGATTATCCCCTTCATTCTCAGCTCACTTTCAGCCCGTTTGTCCAATTCATCTTCCAACATCTGATGGGTGAAGTAATACTGCACAGCAGACATCAATTCAAGGAGCAAGGCTGCTATCACGATAATGACCAACCCTTTGTGGTTGTCCAGATAGTTTCTTATGTTTTTCAAAAATGTTCCCATTGCCAATAAATCTGCTATGTTTGCTGTGTAAAAATATTAAGTAGCAAAGTTAACAATTAATTGTTTAAGCATAAAGATTATTAGAACAAATTATTATCTTTTTCATTAGTTTTTTATATATTTGCCAAAAATTACACATTATGAAATACCAGATTTATAGATTTTTGTTTTCAGCAGCACTCATTATGGCAACCACCTCTACATTGGCACAGGAAGTGAAAGAAGAAGTTGATTCCAACCATCTGAGCATAGATGCCCAGCTGATGTCGCGTGGAGAAATCAGGCAAGGAGGCATTTCAAGTGAAGTAGAGGAGAAAAACGAAAACAGGTCAGCCTTCATCTCCAATCGTGCCAGGATAACGGTGGGCTATGAGCGAGACAATTTAGCCTTAAAGGTAGCGGCTCAGCATCAAGGAGTCTGGGGTGCTGAAGGCGGCGGCAAATTCAACATCTACGAAGCATGGGCGCAAATCAAAGCCAAAGACGCTTTTCAAAAGCTTTATTAGTTGGGAGATTTGTATATTCGTTTTTATTGGGAAATACTTCCTTTGCTCAGATGCCTGTTTCGTTGTAATAATCCTTCTTTGCAAACAGTATGGTATCATTACGATGTTCCAAAGATTCCTTTGGGCATGTCATTGTTGTTCATTAATATCGGCATGCAAAATGGCACAGAAGAGGATTATGAAACCACCTTTCAACAACTGATTGGCGGATATGTGAATTACAAACCCAAAAATCTAAACCTTGAAGCTGCATATTATCATCAGATGGGTAAAGCCAGTTTAGACTACACATCCAAGGGCTCACTTACCATCAATGCATGGATGGCTGCTGCAAAAGCCTCCTACAATTTCAACGATCAGCTTACCGGATATGTTGGTTATGACTACTTGAGTGGTGACAAGGAATTTACCGTACCAGGACATGGGCAGATTGGTTTGGCTCAGCATTCCAAGATGTCAGCATTTACAACCACATTTGGCTCAACACATAAATTTTATGGTGCCATGGACTTCTTCTATGTAAGTGCATACTACGGCACATTCTCACCTGGACTGCAGAACCTTTTTGCTGGTGCTGTTTATAAACCTTTCAAAGGTCTCTCCTTGGATGCCTCCTACCATTATCTCGCAACAGCAACACAACTTAAAGGGTTGGAAAAGACATTGGGACACGAAATAGAACTGAGGGCATCCTACAAGTTGATGAAGGATGCCAGCATCAGCATGGGGCTCTCATTCATGAAAGGAACAGAGACAATGGAAGTTCTCAAACGCAGTACTGAAAACAAGAAATTAGAATGGGGATGGCTGATGCTAAATGTATCACCACGCATTTTTTCCGGTCGATAGAAAATCATATTTCTGAGTCTAAAACAGTCATAATTACGATTTATTTGTGTACTTTTGCACTCAAATATTAGACACGAACAAATCAAACAAGATGAAAAAGATTCTAAGTATGACTGTTGCCGCACTTTTGGCAACAATGAGTGTTAATGCACAAGACAGCACAATTCAACCCTATTTTGAGTTGAATCAGATGCCCAATCTTTTAGAAATCATGCCTGCTCCTCCCTCGTTCGACAGTCCGGAGTTTGCCAACGATGTTGTTCGTTACGGCTGGGGCAAACAACAACGTCTGGATGAAGACCGCGTCGCATTGGCTATTGCTGATGCAGAATGGGACGATCTCACCAAACTTTTCCTGCAATGGAAAGATGCTTTCGGACTTGAGATTAACGAGACAAGCACGCCTGAAATATACAAGCTGCTGGTAACCAGCCTTGCTACCACAGACCCAATGCGCAAGGAAACCAAAGCCTTCTATCATCGTCAACGTCCATTTGAGCGTTTCAACGACGCCATGCCGTCCCACGAAGAAGATGAACTGCGCGGTGAAGGCAGTTACCCCTCTGGTCATAGCCTTAGAGGATGGACCATCTCGCTGCTATTGGCACAGATAGCACCATCTCATGCCAACGAAATCTTCAAGCGTGGCTGGGATTACTGCAACAGCCGTGTGATTGTTGGTGCCCACTGGCAAAGTGATGTTGATGCCAGCCGCACTGCTGCCAGTGTAGGATTCTGCGCCCTTCAAGGAAGTGAATCATTTATCGCCCAGATGAAAAAGGCGCAACAAGAGTACAATGAAAAGTCTGGCGTCGGCATTAGCTCTATCAAAGCAACCCAATTGCAGCCTGCCCGCATCTACCGAATCGACGGGACACCCGTCAATGACGACACACGAGGCATGGTGATAGAAGAAGGTCGTAAGATTGTGAGAAAATAAGACCTTCTCCATCAACAGCAATTCCATGTTAGCGTTATTGCGACAACAATTCAACCAGCTACAAGAGCAAGCAAAAAACCGTTTTCGCCAATGAAAGTATTGTTGATAAATGGCAGCCCGAAAGACAAGGGGAACACATTCCAAGCACTAAGCGAGGTAGCAAGCACGCTGAACACCGAGGGCATTGACACGGAAATCGTCAGCATCGGCAAACAAGCAATACAAGGTTGCATCGCTTGTGGGATGTGTGGAAGATTAGGCAAATGCACGTTCAACGATGACCTTTATTATAAGATATGGAGATCTGTCAAGGACGGCATTGATGGTCTTGTCATTGGTTCCCCTGTCTATTACGGAGGGCCTAACGGTTCGCTATGCGCCTTGCTCGATCGCGTCTTTTATTCATTGGAAAAAATGTTGCAATACAAGCCAGGGGCAAGTGTGGTAGTATGCCGCAGAGGAGGCGCGTCGGCAGCCTTCGACCGCCTAAACAAATATTTCACCATCATGAATATGCCCGTAGTCAGTTCTCAGTACTGGAACATGGTTTACGGTCATACGCCAGGACAGGTGAGAAATGACGAGGAGGGCATGCAGACCATGCGCACCCTTGGACGCAACATGGCATGGATGATAAAAAAGCTGAATATTGTGGAGGATGGCCATCCTCAAAATGAGAAGCCCACATGGACTAACTTCATCAAATAAAAGAAGGGACACTTTGTGATGAAATTGAGAATAAAGAACATATTCAGGCTGTTTGTTAACAGTCCCCGTGAGTTTCCCGTTGAGGCAGCCATGGGGTTCATGTTCTTTTGTATCAGTGCATGGCATACGAGCCATGTCAAGTGGAATGATCAAATAAGCGAAATGACAAGCGGTGTCAATATAGACATCGTCTTTTTGTTCGTGCCACTAATGGTGCTGACATTCTGGTTGCATAAGGTGAACCGTTGGGCTTACATGGCGTCGGGACTGCTGTTTCTGCCATTGATGGCGCTCAATCTCAAACCATTCCTTTGGACATACGGTTTTACATTCACCTATGTGTTGGCAGCCATCCTGTTGTTGGTAAGTGTGCGTCGCATGGACAACCGAACCTTTGCTGCTCATGCCTTGCATGTGGTGACGCAACTGTTCTTTGGATTCGTCATATCAGGGTTGCTCACGGGCGCCATCTTTGCCATTGTCGCCTCATTCCTCTACATCTTCGGCATTGACACGTCGGCGAAAATCTATGAGTACATCTTGGAGTTCGTCTGGTTTTTCATTGCGCCACAGGTCTGTTGCACGCTCGTGTCACAGGATGAGGATGATGTACGGGAACCCGTCAAGGTGCTGAGACTGATTCTCAATTTCATCCTCTCGCCAGCCGTCATCATATACACTATTATTCTCTATGTATATTTCATAAAGATAGTTCTTGTGTGGGACCTGCCAAAAGGTGGTGTGGCATGGATGGTTATGGGGTTTGTGACGGTGGCTCTTGCAGGGCGGCTGATGCAGTATGTACTAAAAGAGCATTATTACGACTGGTTCTACAACAACTTCACGTGGATAGCCATTCCTCCGCTCATCATGTACTGGATAGGTTCCATCTACCGCATCAACCTGTACAGCTTCACCGAGAGCCGCTTCTACCTGATGGTTGCCGGCGCTTTGATGACACTCTTCGTCCTAATGCTTTTATGGCAACGCACCCGCAAGTTCCAACTGATGGCACTCATATTCGGCGCAGCCATCATCATTTTCACCTATATCCCAGGCATTTCAGCCAAGACCATTGGTTTCAAATGCCAGAAAGCCCGTCTGCAGCAATATGTCAGGGACTTGAAATTGCTCGACACGAAGACGGGCAAGTTTGTCCAAAGGCTGGATATGGAAAACATCAGAAAAGACAGCCTGCTTTGTAAACAATACCAAGATGTGTGCAGCATTATCGCTTATGTTCGCAAGGAAGTTGGGCATGATGCTTTCACTGAACAATATGGCAAATGGAGTTGGTATGACTCTGATTTTGACAAAAAACGAGATTGTGATTGGGCTAATGATTTCAAATGTAGTAGCCCCGTCTATTTAGGTGAGTACAACATCATGTTGCACGCCGACGATTATGGTATCATAGCCGAAGATGGCAGGGTTATTGTGAAAAAGGGCGACAAAGTCGTATTGGTCTATCCCATTGATGAAAGAGTGCGACAGAACCCACAGCTGCTCGACAATCCCGATAGTCTGTTCCAATGGTGTAACGATTCCCTTATGCTTGTTCTCAATAGCATGTATGTCGATGCAAAAGGGATGCCAAGACCATATTCTTACAGTTTCCAACTGTTCCGAAAAAGCAAATAGGATATCATATTAGATCATAGGCTGCCAAAGGATGACCTTGCCTGCATAGAGAGACTTTTGAACATCTATCAGTCGCTGGTTGGAAGAGCCACGAAACAGCAAGTCGGAATCTTGCAACTTTTGAATGAAAGGGCCATCAACCAGCACATCAAGATTTTCCAACAATTCACGTTGGTCTTCATGAATCAGACTTTCATAAACAAAACCAGTATAACACCAAATATCCTTGTTTGAATATGTGTGAATGGCTCGCGCCAATTCCGCAAATCCTGCAGCCTGATACATAGGGTCGCCTCCAGTGAAGGTGACATTGGCAAAGGGGTCTGCCATGATGATTTTCATCAATGAGGCGACATCCATCTCCTTGCCGCCATCGAAAGCCCAAGACTGCGGGTTATGGCAACCTGGACATCGGTGGTCGCACCCAGCACAATAGATGGAGGTCCTAAATCCCGGACCATCCACCATTGTGTCTTCTATGACGTTGAGCACACGAATCATTCACCAAACAAGTCTTTTGGACCGTGGTCTATATGTGTCACACGGTCGTGAAGCTCAGCGAGTTTGCCACTGTTCCAACGGTCGGTCGTGCCCACCAGGTATCCAGTGATGCGCTGCAGTTTGTCGATGTTCTTGGAACCGCATTTTGGACAAACGTCAAGATTGTCATCAGCATTTTCATAACCACAATCAATGCAACGGTTTCTGTTGTGATTGACAGAGCCATAGCCCATGTCATACTGGTCCATCATATCCACAACACTCATGATGACCTGTGGGTTATGAGTGGCATCACCATCTATTTCCACGTAGAAGATATGGCCGCCACGTGTCAGGTTGTGATATGGAGCCTCTACTTCAGCCTTGTGGCGTGCAGAGCACTTGTAATAGACAGGCACGTGGTTGGAGTTGGTGTAGTAGTCACGGTCGGTGACACCAGGAATTATGCCGAATTCCTTACGGTCTTTTTTTGTAAACTTGCCAGCTAATCCCTCTGCAGGAGTGGCAAGCACGGAATAATTGTGATGGTAACGCTCTGAAAAATCGTTTATTCTATCGCGCATATAGGTGACAATCTTCAGACCCAATTCCTGTGATTCCTCACTTTCTCCATGATGCTTTCCAGTAAGGGCTACAAGGCATTCTGCCAAGCCGATGAAGCCGATGCCAAGAGTACCTTGATTGATGACACTCTTGATGGTATCTGTAGGTCCCAACTTGTCGGCGCCAATCCAGAGGCTCTTCATCACCAGCGGGAACTGCTTGGCATAAGCCGTCTGTTGGAACTGGAAGCGGTCGTCGAGCTGTTTGGCTGCCACTTCAAGTACGTGGTCAAGTTTGGCGAAGAACATGCCGATGCGCTTCTGCTTGTCTTCCTCACCCATGCACTCGATGGCGAGCTTTACTATGTTTATGGTTGAGAAAGAAAGGTTTCCGCGTCCGATGGAAGTCTTAGGACCAAAGCGGTTCTCAAAGACACGTGTACGGCATCCCATTGTTGCCACTTCGTGCAGGTATCTCTTTGGATCATCAGCTTTCCATTCGTCAGTCTGGTTGAAAGATGCGTCAAGATTCAGGAAATTAGGAAAAAAACGGCGTGCAGTCACCTTGCAGGCAAGTGTGTAGAGGTCGAAGTTGCGATCTCCAGGCAAGTAGTTGACGCCACGTTTCTTTTTCCAAATCTGTATGGGGAAGATGGCAGTCTCTCCCCCACCCACGCCCTCATAGGTAGAAAGCAGGATTTCACGCATGACGCAACGACCTTCAGCAGAGGTGTCTGTACCATAATTGATGGAAGAGAACACCACCTGGTTGCCACCACGTGAATGTATGGTGTTCATATTGTGTATGAACGCTTCCATTGCTTGGTGAACACGCCCCACCGTTCTGTTTATGGCATGTTGCAGGGCTCGTTCTCTTCCTGTCAACCCATCAAGTGGTTTCTTGATGTAATCTATCAAAGGTTCATCATAAAGGTCCTTGAAACTCTCGCCATAAAGATCTTCAATATTTTTCAGTTCCTCTACGAATGTCATGCGCACGTAGGGCGCCAAATAGAAATCAAAAGCAGGAATAGCCTGGCCACCATGCATTTCGTTTTGGGCACATTCCATTGATATACAAGCCAATACGGAAGCTGTTTCAATGCGCCTGGCAGGACGGGAAGCGCCATGCCCTGCAATGAAACCACAGGTTAGGATGTTGTCGAGTGGATGCTGCACACATGTCAACGACTTTGTGGGGTAATAATCCTTGTCGTGTATGTGCAGATAATTGTGCTCCACAGCGTCTCTGCTCTCTTCCGAAAGCAAGTAGTCATCCACGAATGGCTTTGTGGTTTCCGATGCGAACTTCATCATCATGCCTGCCGGCGTGTCCGCATTCATGTTGGCATTCTCACGTGTGACATCATTGTTTTTGATGTTCACTATGTCGAGAAAGACATCTCTGGTTTTGGCTTTCCGAGCTATCGAGCGCTGGTTGCGGTATGCAATATATTTCGATGCCACATCCTTGCGACTCGATTTCATTAGTTCCATCTCCACTGCGTCTTGTATCTGCTCCACCGTCATTTGGCTTTCACCCTTCTGTGCTATATGGTCGGTGATTTTATATACAAGTCGTTCATCTTCTCCCTTGTCGGTGTGAAGCATGGCCTTGCGAATGGCAGCCATTATTTTCTGCTCGTTGAAACCGACAATACGTCCGTCACGCTTTACTACTGTCTGAATCATTTATAATATGGTATTTTATTCTAATGGTATTTGAAATTCTATTTATAAAGCCTCTGATTTACAATATGTTTAGGATATGACAAAAAGTTCTTCTTTTTTTATGTTTATGCTTAGACACATTATTATAATGTTTTCCTTTATTGAGGCTCGCGTTTGACTTTACAAAGGTAATGGTTTTTGTGCAAAAACCACCATTATTTTCAAAAGAAAAATACCATTAAATTTCTTGAATCACCGGGAAGGAGTTTTTGATTCAGTTTTAATGAATAGCATCCTTCTCTTTTCACACCCATTATCACTATTTTTATGTTTTTCTTTGATTATTGCATATTTCAACATACCTTTGCTCATGCTTATAATAATGAAAACCATGAAGAAAGTCGTTTTGTTCCTATTGTTGATTGTATGTACCTTTATAATGACTTCCTGCAACAACCAGAGGCATTGGCAGGCGAGTCTGGATGCTGCTGACAGCATGGTTGACGAGAGGCCAGACTCTGCCCTCACCATACTTGACAATCTTGAAAGGCATTCGGGCGATTTCTCCAAACCAACAGAGATGCGTTGGCGTCTGCTGAGGCTCAAGGCGCAAAACAAGTGCGACACGGTCTTTCGTTCCGACAGTCTTCAACATATACTCACAGAATATTACGACAAACACGGAACGCCCAATGAGCGGATGACGGCACATTATCTGTTGGGGCGTGCCTACAGCGACATGGGTGAGGCTCCACGTGCCCTTCAGTGTTTTTTGGATGCCGTGTCATGCGCAGACACGACTTCCAATGTTTGCGATTACAAAACCCTTTTCCGCATCTATGGC
>ONAG01000067.1 GCA_900315745.1 uncultured Prevotellaceae bacterium | reverse complement strand
CGGAGAAGTGGTGGAAGATGCCAAACCCACAGCAAGGCGCGGTGGCTTCTTCCGCAGGAATGTGGAGTACAAGTCATTCAACGTGAAGAAAGGCGAGACTTATGACATATGCATCGAATACAAGAAAGGCAACGGTCAGTTTGCCATGTTCAGAGCCGACATCTGCGAACGCAACCTTGTAGATTTCACGCAGTTGGCAAATGAGGTAAAAAATGCCGATGCCATAATCATAATAGGCGGCATAACAGCTCAGATGGAGGGTGAAGGCGGCGACAAGGCTGACATCGAACTGCCAAAAGTGCAGCAGAGGCTTGTAAGGGCGATGCATGCCACTGGTCGTCCCGTGGTGCTTGTCAACTGCTCAGGCTCTGCCATAGCATTCGGAAGCGTAGAGGGACAATACAATGCCCTGCTCCAGGCGTGGTATGCCGGTCAAGGCGGTTCAAAGGCGTTGGCAGAAGTGCTCTTCGGCGACTACAACCCCAGCGGCAAGTTGCCTGTCACATTCTACCGCAGCAACGACGACCTGCCCGACTTCTTGGACTACAGCATGGAGAATCGCACATACCGTTATTTCCGCGGAGTGCCCCAATATGCATTTGGCTATGGACTGTCATACACCACCTTCAATTACGGAAAGGGAAAGCTTTCAAAGAAGTCGATGAAGGCAGACGGCAAGGTGACGCTCACAGTGCCAGTGACGAATACCGGTTCGCGCTCTGGTGACGAGATAGTGGAAGTGTATGTAAAGGCGCTCGACTATCCTGAGGCACCCATCAAGTCGCTGAAGGGCTTCCAGAAACTGTCTCTCAATGCAGGCGAGACAGCCAAGGCGGTCATCACCCTCGACGGCGAGGCTTTCGAGTATTACGACCCCTCGATAGACGAACTATCCACACGTCCTGGCCGCTACCAGATACTCTATGGCAGTTCATCTCTCGACAAGGACTTGCAAGCCCTTGATTTCGTGGTGAAGAAATAAGTAGGTAATCAAAATTATCTGTAACTATCATTCTTGTAGGTGATTTATAGTCTTTTATGTTTGGTATTACCGAAGTTACTCACGCTCGGGCAAGCTCAAATAAATTTGGCTTTCCTCTCGCTTAATCGTAACTTTCTTTGGCGCATCTTTTCCACTCATCCTCAGTCACATAGCCCGCTATGCTCCTTCGTCTGAGTAAAAAAATCTGCATCCAAATAAATCATAAAATACTATCATCTAATTTTGATCACCTACTTAGTAAAATAGTTTACAATTTATAACAGGTAGGCATTCATTATTCTTGATAATCTTGAATGCCTACCTTTATATTATTGAATCAAAAAAACAAAGCCCCCCTTCTCATTCAGGAGTGGCGGCAAGGCGGAGACCACCAAAAAGGGCCGTTGTCACTGGAGAGTAACCCATACGGGAGGTAACACTGCACTCCTCTGGTCTCCATCCAGAACAACCACCACGTATCACGTTAGTGGAGGAATTTAATGCTCCTTTAGGGTCGGTCTGGGCAGATTTGTCATAACGGGCATAATAGTCGTGACACCACTCCCATACATTGCCGTTCATGTCGTATAGACCCAGTTCGTTGGGCGCCTTCTGCCCCACGGTATGAAGTTTGTTGCCGCTGTTGAATTGGTACCACGCCACAGAGTCAATTGTGTTGCTCCCACTGTATTTGGTGTGGCGGCTCTTGTTGCCACCACGGGCAGCGAACTCCCACTCCGCCTCTGTGGGAAGGCGAAAGTTAACGCCAGTCATTAGGACAAGTTTGAGGACAAATTCCTGACAGTCATCCCAGCAAACGTTACCCACCGGCAATTTCGCACCCTTCACAAGCGACTTGTTATTACCCATTACTGCATCCCACACATCCTGAGTCACCTCATAGCGGCAGATGAAGAAAGGACTGACGGTAACCTGATGCTCAGGGTCCTCTTTTCCAAATTCAAGTTCTTGTCGTTCCAAGTTGCTTCCCATGGTGAACGTGCCGCCCTCCACATAAACCATGTTTTCAATGAGCTCCTGAATAGGCTTAGGCAGTTGCTTGGGGGAGGAGCTGTTCTTCTGCGCATTTGCGCTGAGCATGATGGCTAACAACATCATGATGGATAGTAGTTTCTTTTTCATCGTTATATTGGGTTTAGTTGATGCAGACGATGACTTGTATTTGCTTAAAAGGCTTTTGCAAAAAACTATCTGCAAAGAAACATATCATCCTTAATAAATAAGAAAGGTTTTCCCTATCATATAAGGGGAAATCCCTACTATCGCAAGGGGGAATCCCTATTCACTTTACTTTTGGCGTCCTTCCAAAGGGTCATCATGTTCAATTATAAACACCTAACTTAACTATTTTCAAGAGTTTTATCCATATATTCTTTTTTTTTCGTACCTTTGCCGGCGAAAAGGACAACGGCCTACGAAAACAGGCGACGCATATTCTGGAAGAACGAAAGAAAAGCATTGAAAGCAAAGAAATTCAACAAAAAAAAGAAATGATAACAGTGACTAATCTTGCCATACAATTCGGCAAGAGAACCCTTTACAAAGACGTAAACATCAAATTCACCGCCGGAAACATCTATGGCGTCATTGGCGCCAATGGTGCAGGCAAGTCAACACTGCTCAAGGCTATCAGCGGAGAACTGGAACCAAATAAAGGCAGTGTGGAGTTAGGTCCCGGAGAGCGCCTCTCTGTTCTTGACCAAGACCACTTCAAGTATGACGAATTCACCGTGCTCGACACCGTGCTGATGGGACACCAGCCATTGTGGCAGAACATGAAGGAGCGTGAAGCCCTATACATGAAAGCCGACTTCAACGATGAAGACGGCAACCATGTTGCCGAGCTGGAGGAGAAATTTGCAGAGATGGACGGATGGAACGCCGAGAGCGATGCCGCCATGCTGCTTTCCAACTTAGGCATAAAGGAACACTTGCATGGCAAGCAGATGAGTGAACTGTCGAACAACGAGAAGGTGCGCGTGATGCTGGCAAAGGCACTCTTTGGACATCCAGACAACCTGTTGCTCGACGAGCCGACCAACGACCTCGACCTCGACACGGTGCAATGGTTGGAAGAATATCTCAGCAACGTGGAGGAGACAGTACTCGTGGTGAGCCACGACCGCCACTTCCTCGATGCAGTAAGCACACAGACAGTTGACATAGACTTCGGCAAGGTGACAGTCTTCGCCGGCAACTACTCCTTCTGGTATCAGAGTTCACAGCTCGCCCTAAGACAGGCACAAAACCAGCGCCAGAAAGCAGAGGAGAAGCGCAAGGAACTGGAAGAGTTCATCCGCCGGTTCTCTGCCAATGTGGCAAAGAGCAAGCAGACCACCAGCAGAAAGAAGATGCTGGAAAAACTCACGGTGGACGAGATACGCCCATCATCACGCAAGTACCCTGGCATATTGTTCGCTATGGAACGAGAGCCAGGCAACCAAATCCTTGAGGTGGAAGGTCTGAAAGCGGTGGACACCGACGGAACGGTGCTTTTCGACAATGTGAGCTTCAACATAGAGAAAGGCCAGAAGACGGTGTTCCTCAGCCACAACCCAAAAGCGATGACCGCCCTCTTCGAAATCATCAACGGCAACCGCGAAGCCGATGCCGGCACATACAAATGGGGCATCACCATCACCACGGCATACCTGCCATTGGACAACACCGAGTTTTTCAAGAGCGACCTCAACCTGGTGGACTGGCTCGGACAATTCGGCGTGGGCAATGAGGTGATGATGAAAGGCTACCTCGGACGCATGCTCTTCAAGCAAGAGGAGGTGGAGAAAAAGGTCTGTGTCCTCAGCGGTGGCGAGAAAATGAGATGCATGATAGCACGCATGCAACTGAAAAACGCCAACTGCCTCATTCTCGACACACCAACCAACCACCTCGACCTTGAAAGCATACAGGCATTCAACAACAACCTCGTCACCTTCAAGGGAAACATCCTCTTTGCAAGCCACGACCATGAGTTCATACAGACAGTGGCAGACCGCATCATCGAACTGACACCCAACGGGACAATCGACAAACTGATGCAATACGACGACTACATCTACGATGAAGCCATAAAGGAACAAAAGGAGAGAATGTACGCCGTAAAAAAATAAAAAAAGCAACTGTCGAGACAGGCACATGAGCACAAAAAAACGGAAAATCAAGAAACTTGCCCAACATTTTTCAAGTTTGGCAAGTTTTTTGCAGGACAAAGAGAAGAAACAAAAACCTACGATCATGGACGAAAACGAAAAGAAAGAAATAGACGAAAAGGAAGAGGAGTTGAAAGAATCACAAGCCACAGAGGAACAAGGTGAGGAAGGCAAAGCCGAAGAACCAGAAGCCGAGGTGGCTGAAGAGGCAGAAGCCAAAGACCCCTTGAAAGAAGCTCAAGAGAAAATCGACGAACTGAACGACAAATACTTGCGCAAGGTGGCAGAGTTTGAAAACTACCGCAAGCGCACTGTGAAGGAAAAGGCAGAACTGATACTCAACGGTGGAGAAAGAACCATTACCAAGATCCTCCCTGTCATCGACGATATGGAGCGTGCCATCGAAAACGGCAAGAAGACCGAAGACGTGGAGACACTGCGCGAAGGCATGGACTTGATATACAAGAAATTCATGAGCATTCTGAAAGGAGAAGGCGTGGAGCGCATCGATACCGAAGACAAGGACTTCAGCACCGACTACCACGAGGCCATCGCCATGGTGCCTGGCATGGGCGATGACAAAAAAGGCAAGGTCATCGACTGCGTGCAGACAGGCTATACACTCAACGGCAAGGTAATCCGCTATGCCAAGGTGGCAGTGGGACAATAAGTCGTGACAATCAACCCGTCAAGCAACAAGAAATACAATGGCAAACAAAAGAGACTACTACGAGGTACTTGGTGTGGACAAAAACGCATCAGAAGAAGACATCAAGAAAGCCTATCGTAAGATAGCCATCAAATATCACCCCGACCGCAACCCCGACAACAAGGAGGCTGAAGAGAAGTTCAAGGAAGCCGCTGAGGCGTACGACGTGCTCCACGACCCCAAGAAGCGCCAGCAGTACGACCAATTCGGCTTCGATGCCCCTGGCGGCTGTGGAGGCTTCAGCAGCGGCGGCTTCACCATGGACGACATCTTCTCGATGTTCGGCAGCGTCTTCGAAGGCGGAGGCTTTGGAGGCTTCGGAGGCTTTGGAGGCAGTCGCGGAGGCACATCCCAACGCAAATACCGTGGCGGCGACCTGCGCTTGAAAGTGAAGCTCAACCTGCAAGAGGTGTCAACCGGCGTGACAAAGAAATTCCGCGTGAAAAAGGACATCGCTTGTCCACACTGCCACGGCACTGGAGCCGATGCTGGCAGCGCCCCTGAGACATGCAGCACATGCCATGGCACCGGCTATACCGTGCAGACGAAGCAGACACTCTTCGGCATCATGCAGACACAAGGCCCATGCCCCACATGCCATGGCGAAGGCACCATCATAAAGAACAAATGCAAGGAATGTGGTGGTGACGGCGTGATAAAAGGCGAAGAAGTGGTGGAGGTGAAGATACCCGCAGGTGTGGCAGACGGCATGGTGCTCACCATGCAAGGCAAGGGCAATGCAGGACCTCACAACGGCATCGCCGGCGACATACAGGTGTTTATCTCAGAAGAAGAAAACGACACATTCATACGGCAAGACAACGACTTGATTTACAACCTGCTGCTCGACTTCCCCACCGCCGCCCTGGGAGGAGAGGTGAAGATTCCCACAGTGGAAGGCAAGTCACTGAAAATCAACCTTGAGCCAGGCATCCAGCCAGGCACCACCAAACGACTGAGAGGCAAGGGGTTGCCTGCCGTGCAAGGTTACGGCAGAGGCACGGGCGACATCATCGTTAACATCAGCGTGTATGTGCCCAAGACCTTGTCGAAAGAAGAGAAGGAAGCACTGCAGAAGATGCAACACAGCGACAATTTCAAGAGTGACAAATCCACGAAGCAAAGCATCTTCCAGAGATTCAAGAATTACTTCAACTGACATTCGCCATGGACTACGAACAAACCGTGGAATATCTATACAACAGCACCCCAGTCTTCGAGAAGATTGGGGTGGGTGCTTATAAGGAGGGACTGTACAACACACACGCCCTCGACGAGCACCTCTGCCATCCACACCGCCACTACACCACCATACATGTGGCAGGCACCAACGGCAAAGGTTCGGTATCCCACACCATGGCTGCCATCCTGCAAGCAGCAGGCTACCGCGTGGGTCTATACACGTCGCCACACTTAGTGGACTTCCGAGAGCGCATACGCGTGAATGGCAAGATGGCAAGCAAGGCTTTCGTCATAGATTTCGTAAAACAGCACCGCTCCTTTTTCGAACCCCTCCATCCATCGTTCTTCGAGCTAACCACCGCCATGGCATTCCAATATTTCGCAGAGCAGGAAGTGGATGTGGCTGTGGTGGAAGTAGGCCTTGGCGGCAGGCTCGACTGCACCAACATCATCTCGCCAATCCTCTCCATCATCACCAACATTTCGCTTGACCACACCCAACTTCTTGGAAGCACACTCGCACAGATAGCAACAGAGAAGGCAGGCATCATAAAGCACGGCACAAACATCCTCATCGGAGAGCACAACGAGGAAACACGACAAGTGTTTGAGGAAAGAGCCAAGGAGATGAGTTCACCCATCATCTTCGCAGAAGACCAACCAGAAGTGATTTCTGCCACACCCAACGCCAAGGGAGGCATGGATTACATCACACGCCACTATGGCATGATACACGGTGAACTGGGCGGAAACTACCAAGCAAAGAACACCAACACCATACTGAACGCCATCCCACTACTCCGCCAGTCAGGAATGAAGATAAGCGACAACGATGTCATCACCGGCATGGCAAACGTGAACGAGTCAACAGGACTGATGGGACGCTGGCAAAAGATAGGCGACAGTCCAAAAGTTATTTGCGACACCGGCCACAACGTTGGAGGCTGGCAATATCTGGCACCACAAATAACAAGCCAGCCATGCCGACAGTTGCGCATCGTCTTCGGCATGGTGGACGACAAGGACATCGACACCGTGATGGACATGTTGCCCAAAAATGCGGAATACTATTTCACACGCGCCAGCAGCAAGCGAGCCATACCCGAAGAGAAAGTCAGTGCCACGGGAGAGGCCAAAGGGCTCCATGGGAAAACATATCCCACGGTGAAAGAAGCCTACGAGGCTGCAATTGACGCCTCCTCCCCCGACGACTTCATATTTGTGGGAGGCAGCAGCTACTTGGTGGCAGACCTTTTGGCAAACATAAAGGAACAATCCACATAACCATCTACAAAACAATCATCTCGACCAAATGCCAGCAGGGTTTTGGCAAATCCCAATCATGCCATTAGAATTCTTACTATCAAAAAGCAAAACAATTCATTTTCCCATCCACTTTAATCGTTTTTAACAATTACCCAAAGGCAATTTTTTCTCCTTTCATTTGTTGTTTTCGTTTTTTTTCATTTACTTTGCAAACTACTATGTAACAATTAACGCCAAGTATTATGAAGACTACCGAAACAGAAAATCTTTGTGGCCTGAGAAGAGAAGCCTTCCAGACCACGGTCAACGGTAAACAAACCGATTTGTATATCCTCAAAAACAGTCTTGGAAATGAAGTTGCCATCACCAACTATGGTGGCGCAATTGTAGGCATCATGGTGCCCGACCGTGACGGCAACTATGCCAACGTCATCCAAGGTTACGACAACATCCAAGACGCCCTCAATGCATCACAGCCTTATTTGTCAACCCTCATTGGGCGCTTTGGCAACCGCATCTGCCGCGGACAGTTCCGTCTGCGCGGCAAAGATTACCAGTTGGCAATCAACAATGGTCCCAACGCCCTCCATGGTGGTCCTAAGGGCTTCCACGCCCGTGTGTGGGACGCCATCCAAATGAACGACCAGACATTGGTGCTCGAACTCATCTCGGCATACGGCGAGGAAGGTTACACCGGCGAGGTGAAGGTGACAGTGGTCTATACCTGGACCAACGAGAACGAGTTGATGATAGAATACCTTGCCACAACCAACAAGATGACCATCATCAACCTGACCAACCACGGATTCTTCAGCTTGGCAGGCATAGCCGACCCAACCCCAACAATAGAAGACTTGGAGTGCGAGATAAACGCAGATTACTACCTTCCCATCGACGAGACCTCCATCCCCACAGGTGAGATACGCTTCGTAAAAGGAACGCCATTTGACTTCCGCACACCGAAAACAATAGGACAAGACATAGACGCAGACAACGAACAGATCCGCAACGGTTCGGGTTACGACCACTGCTATGTGCTCAACAAGAAAGAGGAAGGCGAACTGAGTTTTGCCGCACGCATCTACGAGCCAAAGAGCGGCCGCACGATGGACGTCTATACCACCGAGCCTGGCGTTCAAGTCTATACCGACAACTTTGGAGCAGGCGAGAAGGGGCAGAATGGCGCCACCTTCCCACGCCGCAGTGCCATATGCTTCGAGGCACAGCACTTCCCCGACACTCCAAACCATCCATATTTCCCATCCGTGGTATTGAAACCAGGACGTCGCTACAAACAAAAGACCATCTATCAGTTTGGCGTGAGGAAATAGAATTTCAGCACCTTTCTTCATTCATGGCACCCACCATTGCTAACAGTGCCATGAATGAAGGAAGATCTGGATGTCATGAAAACACTAATAACATAATATTATATGAGCAACCAAAAACAAAATGGAAGCATCATCGCCATTGTGACGATGTTTTTCCTCTATGCAATGATTTCGTTCGTCACCAATCTTGGAGCCCCGATTGGTGTCATTTGGAAGAACCAGCCTGAAATTGGCGGTTCCAACGTATTGGGCATCATGGGTAACTTCATGAACTTCTTCGCTTACCTGTTCATGGGAATACCCGCCGGCAAGATGCTTACCAAAGTGGGCTACAAGAAAACTGCACTCATTGGCATCGCAGTGGGATTCTTCGGAGTACTCATCCAATATCTTTCAGGATTCTCAGGCGGCATACCTGGATTCTGCATCTACCTCTTGGGTGCATTCATCTCCGGTTTCTCCGTATGTATCCTCAACACTGTGGTCAACCCGATGCTCAACCTGCTCGGTGGCGGCGGCAACCGCGGCAACCAGCTCAACATGATCGGTGGTACGCTTAACTCGCTCTCCGGCACGATGACCCCCATGCTTGTGGGCGCCCTCATCGGCACTGTGACAGCATCCACCAAGATGGCAGACGTCAACCTCGTGATGTTCATCGCCATGGCTGTGTTCGCATGTGCATTCTGCATACTCCTGTTCATCCCCATCAAGGATCCCGAGATGGGCAAGGTGACAGCCGACACAGTGTTCGAACATTCCCCATGGTCATTCCGTCACACCCTGCTCGGTGTCATCGCCATCTTCGTCTATGTAGGTGTTGAGGTTGGCATCCCTGGCGGTCTGAACTTCTATTTGTCAGATACTACGGCAAAGGGAGCATGGGTGAATCCTGAAGCCGTGCTCAACGCCGCAACCATTGGTGGCGCCGTGGCAGCAATGTATTGGCTGCTGATGCTCTGTGGCCGTTTGTTCTCCAGCACCATCGCCGGCAAGGTGTCGTCACGCCAAATGATGCTCTTCACCACATTCGTGGGCATGATATTGGTATTGGCAGCCATGCTCGTTCCCAAGTCGGTTACTGTCAGCATGCCTATCGTGAAAATCCTTGAGGGGTCTGTGGAAATGATGACCGTTCCAATGAGCGCGCTACTGCTCGTGCTTTGCGGTCTCTGCACCTCTGTGATGTGGGCATCCATCTTCAACCTTGCCACTGAAGGCCTCGGCAAATACACCGCCCAGGCATCCGGCATCTTCATGATGATGGTGGTAGGCGGTGGCGTTCTCCCCGTGATACAGAACTTCTTCGCCGACTTCATGGGCTACATGCCAAGCTATTTCGTCTATCTGCTCGCCTTGGCATACATGTTCTATTATGCCCTCATAGGCTGCAAGAACGTGAACAAGGACATCCCCGTGGACTAAAAAAAGGAAAGAATAGGAAGACATAGGAGGACATAGGAATACCTAGGAAAGCCTAAGAAACCCTAGGAATACCTAGGAAAGCCTAGGAAAGCCTAGGGAATCCTAGGAAATCCCAGAGAATCCTATAAAGCTACAAAAAAATAAAAGAAAAAAACCTAAATCATAAAAAAAAATAACACTATGGATATCGAATTTGTAAGAAGTCGCTTCATCAAGCATTTCGACGGCCAGACCGGCAACATCTACCACTCTCCAGGACGTATCAACCTGATTGGCGAGCACACCGACTACAATGGCGGTTTCGTGTTCCCAGGCGCCGTAGATTGCGGCATCATGGCAGAAATGCGCCCCAATGGCACAGAAAGCACCATCCGCGCCTACTCCATCGACCTGAAAGACCGTGTGGACTTTGACTTCCACGACGGAGAAGGTCCACGTGCCACCTGGGCACGTTTCATCTACGGCATGGCACTGGAAATGGAAGCCCTTGGTGTGCCAGTGAAAGGTTTCAACATCGCCTTTGCAGGAGATGTGCCCTTAGGAGCCGGCATGTCATCGTCGGCAGCCATGGAGAGCTGCTTTGGCTGCGGCCTGAACGACCTCTTCGGCGAGAACAAGGTGTCGAAATGGGACATCGCCCTTGCCGGCCAGGCCACCGAGCACAAATACATCGGTGTGAACTGTGGCATCATGGACCAATTCGCCAGCGTCTTCGGAAAAGCCGGCCATCTGATGCGCCTCGACTGCCGTTCACGCGAGTTCGAGTATTTCCCATTCAACCCAGTGGGCTACAAGCTGGTACTGCTCAACTCCTGCGTCAAGCACGAACTGGTAGGCTCTCCCTACAACGACCGCCGCAACTCTTGCGAGAATGTGGTGAAGCACATTGCCGCCAAACATCCAGAAGGCAAGTTTGAGACCCTGCGCGACTGCACATGGGAACAGCTTGAGGAAGTTCGCGCCGAGGTGGGCGAGGAAGACTACACCCGCGCACACTTCGTTCTTGGTGAGAAAGACCGCGTGCTTGCCGTTTGCGACGCCCTGGTGGCAGGAGACTACGAGACCGTAGGCAAGAAGATGTATGAGACCCACTATGGCCTGAGCAAGGAATACGACGTGAGCTGCGAAGAGCTTGACTTCCTGAACGATATCGCCAAGGAAAACGGCGTGACCGGCAGCCGCATCATGGGCGGCGGCTTTGGTGGCTGCACCATCAACCTGGTGAAAGACGAGCTGTACGACAAATTCATCGCTGACGCCAAGAAGAGGTATTCAGAGAAATACGGCAAGGAGCCAAAGGTGATTGACGTTGTCATAGGCGACGGCTCACGCAAGATTTGCTAATCACACACACATCATCATCGGCGAGAAAGAACTTCAAGGCAGGAGTTGTTCTCGCCGATTTTTGCTTTTTCATCATCACTTACTGTTTTCGTCTGCCAAAAGCACCTCAAAACCTTAAAAAGTGTTATTTTTGTATTGACGTGCTGAAAAACACAAACATATTGTTGGATAATTCAAAAAATAATTGTATTTTTACACCCAAAATAGCAATATCTTTACAATCCATCAAATTATGAAAAACTTAAAAGGCATTATCTTGGGAGCAGGAGTTGCGTTAGCCATGCTCTCCGCCTGCACGACAGGCAATGAAGTAAACCTCACTGTATCCAAACTCGACCCCGCGAAATTCGACACGCTGATCAACGAGAAGCCAGTGAAACTCTATGTGCTGAAAAACAACAATGGCATGGAAGTATGCATCACCAACTATGGCGCCCGCGTGGTGTCGCTCGTGGTGCCCGACAAGGACGGCAACCCCACCGACGTGGTACTTGGCTATGACAACATCGCACAATACGCCGATACATTGAACAGTCCAAGCGACTACGGTTCATCAGTAGGCCGCTATGCCAACCGTCTGAACGACGGCAAGGTGACGATAGCAGGAAAAGAATACCAGCTTCGCCAGAACGATACCGGCAATGGAGCAAAGCACTGTCTGCATGGTGGCGGCAACACTGGATGGATGAACCAAGTGTATGACGCAGAGCAAGTGGATGCAACAACCCTGAAGCTTACCCTTATCGCCCCCGACGGTGAGAATGGATTCCCCGGCAACGTGACAGCCACCACCACTTACAAGGTGACAGACGACAACTCTCTTGACATCACCTTCGAGGCCACCACAGACGCTGAGACCATTGTCAACATGACCAACCACAACTACTACAACCTCAACGGCGACCTCTCAAAAGAAGGAATGGACATGGTGCTCTACATCAATGCCGACAACTTCACACCATCCGATGCCACCTACATGACGACTGGCAAGGTGGAACCAGTGGAAGGCACACCAATGGACTTCCGCACCCCCACCGCCATCAGCGAGAAGATGGACACATCGTATGTCTATATCAAGAATGCCACCGGATATGACCACAACTGGTGCCTGAACACCTTCAAGGATGGCAAGGGCGACGACACCACTGTCTGCGCATCACTCTACTCACCCAAGACCGGCATCTTCCTTGAGATGTACACCAACGAGCCAGGCGTCCAAGTATATACAGGCAACTTCCAGGGCAACGGCGTTCCAGGCAAGTTTGGAGTGCTTTATCCAAAACACGTGAGCGTATGCCTTGAGAGTCAGAAATATCCCGACTCCCCCAACAAGAAAGACTGGGTGCAGCCAACACTGAAACCCGACGAGAAATACTACAGCCACGCTGTATATAGGTTCTCAACAAAATAATCAGGTATTCAAAGTAAGAAACAAAAACCATATCAAGAAAAATGAATTGGAACACAAATGAGTTTATTTGGATCGACTGGCTGGTCCTTGCCGTCGGAGTCTTAGCAATTGTTTGGGGCATCTACCGTGCCATCAAGAAAGACAAGGAAAAAATGAAAGGTGCCGACAGCCAAGACTATCTCTTTGGCAAAGGCGAGCCATGGTATGTAATCGGTGCCGCCATCTTCGCAGCCAACATTGGTTCTGAGCACTTGGTAGGCCTTGCCGGAACAGGTGCCAAAGACGGTGTGGGAATGGCACACTGGGAGATGCAAGGATGGATGATTCTCATCCTCGGCTGGCTCTTCGTACCTTTCTATCAGCTTTTGAACAACAAGATGGGCAAAATCATCACCATGCCCGACTTCCTGAAATTCCGCTATACACAGCGCACTGGTTCATGGCTATCCATCATCACCCTCATCGCCTACGTGCTTACAAAGGTTAGTGTGACCGCATTCACCGGTGGTATTTTCTTTGAATACCTCCTTGGCCTTCCCTTCTGGTGGGGAGCCATCGGTCTGATAGCCATCACTGCTGTATTCACAGTCTTCGGTGGAATGAAGGGTGTGATGACCCTCTCTGCCATCCAGACCCCGATATTGATCATCGGTTCGTTCCTCGTCCTGTTCTTGGGATTGAACATGCTTGGCGACGGCAGCATCAGTGCCGGTTGGAGTGAGATGATGAAAGTGTGCAACGCAGCCCACGATGGCTTCGGCACCACACACATGTTCCACACCAACGCCGCCGACCCAATGTATCCACAGTTCCCGGGCTATGTGGTGTTCCTCGGCGCATCCATCATCGGTTTCTGGTACTGGTGTACCGACCAGCACATCGTGCAACGTGTTCTCGGGCAGACCAAGGGCGAAGACAACACAGTGGTAATGAAGCGCGCACGCCGCGGCACCATCTGCGCCGGCTACTTCAAGCTCCTCCCCGTGTTCATGTTCCTCATCCCCGGCATGGTAGCCTACGCATTGTCTCTGAAGACCGGTAGCGGCATCGAGATGGACATCACCAACACCCACGACACCGACGGAGCCTTCGCCATGATGGTGAAGAACATCCTCCCCGCAGGTGTGAAAGGTATTGTGACCATCGGTTTCATCTGCGCCCTTGTAGCCTCTTTGGCAGCCTTCTTCAACAGTTGCGCCACACTCTTCACAGAAGACTTCTACAAGCCAATGAAGAAAGGCATGAGCGAGGCTCACTACGTGCTCGTAGGCCGTATCGCCACTGTCGTTGTAGTGCTTCTCGGTCTGGCATGGATGCCTGTCATGATGAGCATGGGCAACCTCTACTCATATCTGCAGGACATCCAGTCTCTGATAGCCCCTGCTATGGTAGCAGTGTTCACCCTTGGCATCTTCTCGAAGAAGATCACCCCGAAGGCAGGAGAATGGGGTCTGATAGGTGGATTCATCATCGGTATGATCCGTCTTCTCACCAACGTCCTCACCGAGTCGGGCAAAGCCACCATGACAGGTGGATTCTGGGAGAACACCACATGGTTCTGGCAGACCAACTGGCTCGTGTTCGAGTGCTGGCTGCTGGTGTTCATCATCGTACTCATGGTAGTTGTATCGTGCTTCACCCCCGCCCCATCCAAGGAGCAAGTTGAAGCCATCACCTTCACAGGCAACTACAAGCAGCAGATTCGTGAGAGCTGGGGCGTATGGGACATCGTCGCCACTCTTGGTGTGATTTGTCTCTGCGCTTGCTTCTACGCATACTTCTGGTAAACGAAACGGTGGAGGGGAACTTCTCCTCCACCATATTACACCCCCAAAAAGCACAGACCCGATTTACATATGACTGGATTTTATGGTGAACACTCCAAGGTCTTTGTCTCTGTGGACTGCATCGTCTTCGGTTTCGACAACGACAATCTGAAATTGCTCATTGGTCACCGCCAGATGGACCCTGGACGCGGCGAATGGTCGCTCTACGGAGGTTTTGTAGGCGAGGACGAGAGTCTGGAAGAGGCTGCCAGCCGCGTGCTCTACACCTTGACAGGACTGGAGGACATCTACATGAAGCAGGTAGGTGCATTCGGAGCCATCGACCGCGACCCAGGCGAGCGCGTCATCACAGTAGCCTACTGTGCATTGATAAATGTGAACGACTATGACGACACCCTTCGCAAAGAACATGGTGTGGAATGGGTAAGCATCAACGAACTACCCAAGCTCTACTCCGACCATAACGAGATGGTGCGGAAGGCAATCACATTGCTGCGCCGACGCATCAGCACTGAGCCACTAAGCTTCAACCTGCTTCCGGAGCTGTTCACTCTCACCCAATTGCAACATGTTTATGAAGCCATTTTGGGCGAACAAATCGACAAGCGCAATTTCCGCAAGCGTGTGAAGAACATAGAGTTCATCGAGAAGACAGAACACATCGACAAGCTGACCTCAAAGCGAGGCGCCGTGCTCTATCGCTTCAACAAGAACATGTTCGCTCAAGATGCCATATTCAAACTATGATAAAACAAACTTAAATCAAAAAAACACTTATGCTTGAAGAACTGAAAGAGAAAGTATTCCGTGCAAACCTCGACCTGGTGAAACACAACCTTGTAATTTTCACTTGGGGCAACGTGTCGGGCATCGACCGTGAGAAAGGCCTTGTGGTGATAAAGCCATCAGGCGTGGATTATGATGTAATGAAAGCCTCCGACATGGTTGTGGTGGACCTTGAGAGCGGTAAGGTGGTTGAAGGCGACCTCAACCCTTCATCCGACACCCCCACCCACTTGGTGCTTTATCGTGCATTCCCCGAACTGGGCGGCATTGTCCACACCCACTCCACCTATGCCACTGCATGGGCGCAAGCAGGAAAGGACATCCCCAACATCGGCACCACCCATGCCGACTACTTCCACGATGCCATCCCATGCACCGGCGACATGGTAGAGAGCCAGATGGCGGAATATGAGAAAGAGACAGGCGTGGTGATTGTAGATCGCATCAAACAAGGAAACATCAACCCCGTACACACACCAGGTGTGCTTGTGAAGAACCATGGACCATTCTCTTGGGGCAAGAACCCCGACAACGCCGTATATAATGCGGTGGTGATGGAACAAGTTGCCAAGATGGCATTTGTCTCGTTCTGCGTGAACCCCGAGACAACCATGAACCCACTACTTATTGAGAAACATTTCAGCCGCAAGCACGGTCCCAATGCCTACTACGGACAAGCAAAGCCAAAGAAATGAATGGATTGCAAAGAAATGACAGTCTAACAACAAAAAGAAAAATACTAACCCAATTCAACAATCAACAAAATAGAAAGAAATTATGATCAAAGCATTTGAAAACTTGGAATTATGGTGGGTGACTGGTGCACAGTTGCTCTATGGTGGTGACGCAGTGGTACAAGTTGACGGTCACTCCAAGGAAATGGTAAACGACCTGAATGCCAGCGGCATCATCCCAATCAAGGTGGTTTACAAGGGCACGGCAAACAGTTCGAAAGAAGTGGAAGATGTGATGAAGGCTGCCAACAACGACGAGAAATGCGTCGGCATAATCACATGGATGCACACCTTCTCACCCGCAAAGATGTGGATTAAAGGTCTGCAAGCATTGCAGAAGCCATTGCTCCACTTCCATACCCAATACAATGCCGAAATACCATGGGAGACCATGGACATGGACTTCATGAACCTGAACCAGAGTGCTCACGGCGACATCGAGTTCGGACACATCTGCACCCGCATGCGCGTTCCTCGCAAAGTGGTCTGCGGCTATTGGAAGAACGAAGAGACACAGAAGCAGATTGCCATCTGGGCACGTGTGGCAGCCGGTGTGGCTGATGCCAAGAACGTACGTTGCCTCATGTTTGGCATGAACATGAACAATGTAGCCGTTACCGATGGCGACCGCGTAGAATTTGAGCAGCGTCTGGGCTACCATGTAGATTACTACCCCGTAAGCTCGCTTATGGATTACTTCAAAAAGGTGACCGACGCAGAGGCCGACGCCCTGGTAGAAGAGTACAAGAAAGAATATACCATCAAGATAGACGAGAGCGGCGAAGAGGTTTACTGGCAGAAGGTAAAGAACGCCGCCAAGGCAGAAATCGCTCTCCGTAGAGTTCTGAAGGACGAAGGTGCCACCGCTTTCACCACCAACTTCGACGACCTTGGCGACGCAGACATTGACGATCCCAACTTTGTTGGTTTCGACCAAATTCCAGGTCTCGCATCACAACGTCTGATGGCAGAAGGTTTCGGTTTCGGTGCCGAGGGTGACTGGAAGACAGCCTGCCTCTATCGCACACTTTGGGTTATCCAGCAGGGCATGCCTATTGGTTGCTCGTTCCTTGAGGATTACACCCTCAACTTTGCCGGCGACCGCAGCTCATGCCTCCAGAGCCACATGCTCGAGGTATGCCCACTCATCGCTGTAGATAAGCCAAAACTTGAGGTTCACTTCCTCGGCATTGGCATCCGCAAGCAACAGACAGCCAGATTGGTGTTCACCTCCAAGGTTGGTCGTGGCATCAAGGCTACCGTTGTTGACCTGGGCAACCGTTTCCGCCTCATCTCACAAGAGGTGGAGTGCATTGAGCCAAAACCAATGCCAAATCTGCCAGTGGCATCAGCACTCTGGGTACCACAGCCCACATTCGAAATCGGTGCAGGAGCATGGATTCTTGCAGGAGGAACACACCACAGTGCCTTCTCTTACGACATCACCGAAGACTACTGGGAAGATTTCGCAGAGATGCTCGGTATCGAGTATGTCAAGATCAACAAGGACACCAAGACCAGCGAGTTCAAACAGAACCTTCGCAACAACGAGGTGTACTTCATGCTCAACAAGGCTCTGAAATAATCAGCCTATCACCATTCACAATTCACATCAAGCCGCAACAGCGGCTTCTTGTGAATTGTGAATTCATATTTTCCAACAACACAATTCCCAACAACCACAACAATGACAGCAAGACAAACGATAGAGGCAGGCAAGGCCATCCTTGGCATCGAATTTGGCTCAACGAGAATCAAGGCGGTGCTTATCGACCAAGAAAACAAGCCAATAGCACAAGGCAGCCACGAGTGGGAGAACCAGCTGGTGGATGGTCTGTGGACCTACAGTGTGGAAGCCATCTGGTATGGTCTGCAAGACTGCTATGCCGAACTCAGAAAAGACGTTCAAAAACAATACGATTGTGAGATCGAGACACTTGCCGCCATCGGCTTCAGTGCTATGATGCACGGCTACATGGCATTCAACAATAACGAGGAGATCTTGGTGCCCTTCCGCACATGGCGCAACACCAACACCGGCAAGGCAGCAGCAGAACTCTCAAGCCTGTTCAACTACAACATACCGCTCCGCTGGAGCATCTCACACCTCTACCAATGTATTCTCGACAATGAGGAGCATGTTTCCGACATCAAATACCTCACCACCTTGGCAGGATACGTACACTGGCAGGTGACAGGGCAGTTTGTCCTTGGCGTGGGCGATGCCTCCGGCATGATTCCAGTTGACCCGAATACCAAGACCTACGATGCTGAGATGGTGCGCAAATTCGAAGAGCTGACAGCTCCCAAAGGCTATTCATGGAAATTGCTCGACATTTTGCCAAAGTCACTCAATGCAGGCGAGAGCGCAGGCTTCCTCACCCCTGAAGGTGCCAAGCGCCTTGACGTGAGCGGCCATCTGAAGCCAGGCATCCCTGTCTGTCCTCCAGAAGGCGATGCAGGCACCGGCATGGTGGCCACCAACGCCGTGAAGCAACGTACTGGCAATGTGTCGGCAGGCACCTCTTCGTTCTCGATGATAGTGTTGGAGAAAGACCTGTCGAAGCCCTACGAGATGATAGACATGGTGACTACCCCCGACGGCAGCTTGGTTGCCATGGTGCACTGCAACAACTGCACCTCCGACCTGAACGCATGGGTCAACCTGTTCAAGGAATACCAACAGCTGTTAGGCATCCCCGTTGACATGAACGAGATTTACGGCAAGCTCTACAACAACGCCCTCAACGGCGATCCCGACTGCGGTGGACTGATATCCTACAACTACATATCCGGCGAACCTGTGACCGGTCTGGAAGAAGGTCGCCCACTGTTTGTTCGCTCAGCCAACGACAAGTTCAACCTCGCCAACTTCATGCGCACCCACCTCTATGCCTCTGTGGGAGTGCTGAAAATCGGCAACGACATCCTCTTCAAGGAAGAGAACGTGAAAGTGGACCGCATAACTGGTCATGGCGGTCTGTTCAAGACCAAGGGTGTGGGACAACGCATCCTCGCAGCAGCCATCAACTCACCAATCTCCGTGATGGAGACCGCTGGCGAAGGTGGAGCATGGGGCATAGCACTCCTTGCCTCTTATCTTGTGAACAACACCAAGAAACAGTCGCTTGCCGACTTCCTCGACGAGGTGGTGTTTGCCGGTGATGCCGGAGTGGAAATTGCCCCAACTGCAGAAGACGTGGCAGGATTCGAGAAATACATCGAGAATTACAAGGCAGGTCTTGGCATAGAGCAAGCCGCTGTGAAATGCAAGAAATAACGTCATGAAAAGAATTGTTTCAGCATTTGTTGTTGCCTCGTTGTCGATGTCCATGATGGCTCAAGACGCCAACATCACCATCGATGCGGACAAAGGCACGCAAAAGATACCGAAAGAAATCTACGGACAGTTTGCCGAGCATTTGGGCACCTGCATCTACGGTGGCTTGTGGGTGGGCGAAAACTCCCCCATCCCCAACACCCAGGGCTATCGCAACGATGTGTTGCATGCACTGCAAGAGCTCAAGGTGCCTGTGCTGCGCTGGCCTGGCGGTTGCTTCGCCGACGAGTATCACTGGATGGACGGCATAGGTCCGAAAGACAAGCGCCCGTCGATGAAGAACAACAACTGGGGCGGCACAATAGAGGACAACTCTTTCGGAACCCACGAATTCCTCAACCTCTGCGAGCTGTTGGGCTGTGAGCCATATATCAGCGGCAACGTAGGCAGTGGAACGGTGGAGGAACTTGCCAAGTGGGTGGAGTACATGACATCAGAAGAAGGCACGCCAATGGCGAAGTTGCGCAAGGAGAACGGAAGAGCCAAGCCATGGAAGGTGAAATTCCTCGGTGTGGGCAATGAAAGCTGGGGATGCGGTGGCAACATGCGTCCCGAATATTACAGCGACCTCTTCCGCCGCTATTCCGTGTATTGCCGCAACTACGATGGCAACAAGCTATACAAGATAGCCAGCGGTGCCAGCGACTACGACTATGAATGGACCAAGGTGCTGATGGAGAATGTAGGTCAGCGCATGGACGGTGTCTCCCTGCATTACTACACCGTATCTGGCTGGAACGGCTCGAAAGGGTCTGCCACTCAGTTTGACGACGAGCAGTATTACTGGACACTTGGAAAATGCTTAGAGATAGAAGATGTCATCAAGAAGCATTGCGCCATCATGGACGAGAAAGACCCCAAGAAGCACATCGGTCTGCTTGTTGACGAATGGGGCACATGGTGGGATGAGGAGCCCGGCACCATCGGTGGCCACCTCTACCAGCAGAACGCCATGCGCGATGCCTTCGTGGCAGCTTTGTCGCTCAACATTTTCCACAAGTACACCGACCGTGTGAAAATGGCAAACATAGCACAAGTGGTCAACGTGCTTCAGTCGATGATTCTCACCGACACCAAGGGCACCGGCCACATGGTGCTCACGCCCACATATCACGTGTTCGAGATGTACAAGCCTTTCCAAGAAGCCACATTCCTCCCCATCAAGGTCAACAGCAACTACAAGCTTGTCCGCCATGAGATGAACAAGGAGATGGATGCCAAGGACAAAGACGGCTACCGCGTACTGCCATTGGTCAGCGCCTCTGCCGCCAAGACCGCAAAAGGCAGCATCGTAGTGTCGTTGACAAATGTAGAGTTGACGAACGCACAGGAGGTGTCCATAGACCTCAAGGGCTTCACAGGAAAGAATGTGAGCGGCCGCATACTTACAAGCGACAAGGTTTCCGACTACAACGACTTCGACAATCCCAACAGGGTGCAGCCTACAGCCTTCAACGGCGCCAAGCTGAAGAATGGGAAGCTGACTGTAAAGATTCCCGCCAAGTCGATTGTGGTGCTGGAACTGCAATAAGACAAACAACGTAACAAATAAAAAAACTTCAAAAAAAACATCTGATTAAATCATGAACGACAACAAAACAATGAACAGGGCAGCCGACAACATCCGCATCTTGGCTGCCTCCATGGTAGAGAAGGCAAAATCGGGACACCCCGGTGGCGCCATGGGCGGTGCAGACTTCATCAACACCCTGTATAGTGAGTTTTTGGTTTACGACCCAGAGAATCCCGCATGGGAAGGCCGCGACCGCTTCTTCCTCGACCCAGGCCACATGGCTCCAATGCTTTACAGCCAACTCGCCCTTATCGGCAAATATACCATCGACGACCTGAAGAACCTGCGTCAGTGGGGGTCGGTGACTCCCGGACACCCCGAGCGTGAAATCGAACGCGGTATCGAGAACACCTCCGGACCACTCGGCCAAGGCCACACCTTCGCAGTGGGTGCCGCCATCGCCGCCAAGTTCCTGAAGGCACGTCTTGGCAACGTGATGAACCAGACCATCTACGCCTATATCTCCGACGGTGGAGTGCAGGAGGAGATTTCTCAGGGTGCAGGCCGTATTGCCGGCAACCTTGGTCTCGACAACCTCATCATGTTCTACGACGCCAACGACATCCAGCTCTCCACCAAGACCGAGGTGGTGACCTCTGAAGACACCGCCAAGAAGTATGAGGCATGGGGCTGGTTCGTGCAGAAAATCGACGGCAACGACGTTGACCAGATCCGCGATGCCATCAAGAAAGCACAAGCCGAGAAAGAGCGTCCATCGCTCATTATCGGACACTGCGTGATGGGCAAGGGTGCCCGCAAGGCAGACAATTCGTCGTACGAGAGCAACTGTGCCACCCATGGTGCTCCTCTCGGTGGCGATGCCTATATCAACACGATGAAGAACTTAGGTGCCGACCCAGAGAATCCTTTCGTCATCTTCCCAGAGGTGCAGGAACTGTATGCCAAGCGTCGTGAGGAACTGAAGAAAATCGTTGCCGAGCGCTATGCAGAGAAAGCAGAGTGGGCAAAGGGTCATCCCGTACAGGCAAAGCAGCTGGAGGAATGGTTCAGCGGCAAGGCTCCCGTCATCGACTGGAGCAAGGTAGAGCAGAAAGCTGGCGCTGCCACCCGTGGCGCAAGTGCCACCGTGCTCTCCGCACTGGCAGAACAAGTGCCCAACATGATTTGCGCTTCCGCCGACTTGTCGAACTCCGACAAGACCGACGGCTTCCTGAAGAAGACTCACGACTTGGTGAAAGGCGACTTCACTGGTGCCTTCTTCCAGGCAGGTGTAGCTGAGTTGACAATGGCTTGCTGCTGCATCGGTATGGCTCTCCATGGTGGTGTCATCCCCGCTTGTGGCACATTCTTCGTATTCTCCGACTACATGAAGCCAGCAGTCCGCATGGCAGCTTTGATGGAAGTGCCCGTCAAGTTCATCTGGACTCACGATGCCTTCCGTGTGGGCGAGGACGGTCCAACCCACGAGCCAGTGGAGCAAGAGGCACAAATCCGCCTGATGGAGAAACTGAAGAACCATCACGGCAAGGACAGCGTCCGCGTGTTCCGTCCGGCAGATGCCGACGAGACCACAGTATGCTGGGCAATGGCAATGGAGAACACAGAGACTCCTACAGCACTTATATTCTCACGCCAGAATATCGCAAAACTGCCCGAAGGCAACGACTATGAGCAAGCTCGCAAGGGTGCATACATCGTGGCTGGCAGCGACGAAGACTATGACGTGATATTGCTCGCCAGCGGCAGCGAGGTGTCCACATTGGTGGCAGGTGCCGAGTTGCTTCGCAATGACGGCATTAAGGTTCGTATCGTGAGCGCTCCATCAGAGGGTCTGTTCCGCAGCCAGAGCAAGGAATATCAAGAGTGCGTTCTCCCGAAGGGTGCCAAGGTGTTTGGTATGACAGCAGGTATTCGGTATGCCGAGCTTCGGTTTCTCCGCCCCATACAAGGTGCTCGACGAGAAGTTGGGCTTCACAGGTGAGAATGTATATAACCAGGTGAAAGCTTTCTTGGCAGAATAAGATGGAAGTGAAGACAATAGGCATAGCCAGCGACCATGCTGGCTATGCACTAAAGCAATTCGTTAAGAAGTACCTCGACGAGAATGGTTATGCATGGAAGGATTATGGCACTTACAGTGAGGCTTCTTGCGACTATTCCGACTTCGGCCATGCCCTCGCCGAGGGCATAGAGAAAGGCGAGGTGTTTCCTGGCATAGCGATCTGTGGCAGTGGCGAGGGCATCAACATGACTCTCAACAAGCACCAGTCCATCCGTGCCGGTCTGTGCTGGATTCCTGAGATAGCACACCTCATCCGCCAACACAACAACGCCAACGTACTGGTGATGCCAGGTCGTTTCATTGACGAGAACATGGCATCGCTCATCATGGACGAATTCTTTTCCACAGAATTTGAAGGTGGCCGCCATCAGGCACGCATCGACAAGATTCCTGTGAACAGGGGATAAAAGACACTTATTTCAGTAAGAGAAAGACCGTGAGAACTCATGGTCTTTCTTTTTTGCTTTTTCACTTTTTGCGCCATGCACTTTCTTCTTAATTTCATTGTCAATTGAAAAAGGTTTATTATCTTTGCCACATAAGAACAATTTATCAAACTATTATGAAAACAATAAAGACAAGACTATTCATTCTGCTATGGGGTATGCTGATTCCATTTGTGACAGCAAACTGTAGTGGCAAGAAGACTGCGGAGAAAGCAGGAGAGACAGAGACAACAACTAATACGGAAAGCGTGATTCAAGTGAGCACCCCACCATTCCAGAAATTCGTCGTGGTGACCACCGAAAAAGCGGAACTCTACAAGAATGCTGACACCAACAGCCCTACATTGGTAGTATGGAATGAATCAGACTGCGAGAGCGACTTTTGCGAGACTATTTACCAATGGTCGGACCAGCCTGGCAAATCTGGGTTCGAATCAGGCGAAGAAAACATCGCTTGTGAAGGCAGAGTCTTTCCTGTGCTCGGCGAGGAAGGCAATTTCTATAAGGTAAGCACCACCACCAAATGGTGCAATATTGAGAGTGCCTACATCCCCAAGGACTGTGTCGGAGACATCGAAAGCGCGCCTATCAAGGCTGACGTGCTGGAAGCTGATGACAATTACTTCAAATGCCGTGTGGTGAAGGACGGCAAGTACAAGGACATTGTCCTTATCGACGAGTACAACGAACTCGAAGGAGAGTATCTTCATGTGGGCGTGCTGAATGACGGTGTCGTAGCCACCCCGCTAATTTACAATATCTACAGTTTTCAGCTCAACGATCAGAAAGAAGACATCATCATCGACAATACGGAAGACGAAATCTCCCTCAAATACAGCAAAAGCATGGCACTGCCTGCCGAAGACGGAGGAGAATCTTATCAGATCGACCTGAAGAAACTCAGCGAAGAGCAGATAGCAAAGATTGTCGATACAGTGATTCAGAAAAAGCCTGAATACGTGGAGTACATGTACCACTTCCCTGCCAAGGGACTGGAGTCTTTCATTTACAATTCAAAGTAACATTCTGAAAAGTGCCATGCACAAACTCTTCAGTCAAATGGGCACCATAAGAAAAAGCCCCACGCTGAAATATGGCATCCAACAGCTGCTGCATTGCCGATTGGGCAATGCAGCAGCTGTGGTGTTCGCAATCATGGGACTGGCATCCCTGACATTGTTGTCTGCATGTGGAAACAAGCCTTCATCCAATCTCAAAACAGAGACTGACGTAACAACCATTGAGACAGACAAACAGTCCACCACCCCAAATACAGAGACGGAGGTAATAATCAAGGAGACAAACTATTTCCCTGCCATCGACCGTTATCTGGTGGATGTCGTCGGCAAGCTTTATGCCGAGGGCGAGCATTGTGTGCCCATTCACCCCATTGTGACTGTCGATGAGCGGAATGGAGAGGACATCCTTGTTTGGGGCGACTTCTGGGTGTTCAATTACAATCAAGTTGGCGACACGCTGAAATGCGTTTCCGGCGGCAACCATCCCGGACTGATGCACATCCGACAGACAGAAAACGGCTTTGAAGTGACCGGCTTCGACCAAGTGGAGGACGGTTCAAGATACCTGCCGTCTGCCAAGAAAATCTTCGGTAAGAAGTACAATACATTTCACACCATCAACAGCGATGCGGAAGCACGAGAGAGGCTGAGGGCCGAAGGATTGGCTGTTTATGCCAAGAAGCACAACCTTAGTGTCACCATGTATCAAGATTACGGTTGGCAAGCGAAAAAACTGCCATCTGTTCACCTATGAGAGCAAGAAGTGAGTTGCCTAAAGGATCCAACCCGTGAGAGCTATAGAAACAATGCCTATCAAGATGACATAAGTATATTGATTCCAAGGACAATTCTGATGTAAAAAAAAGAAACCCGGACTCTCACGAACCCGGATTCCCCAAAACAATGTAAAGTTCCAATAATTGCCCTTCTCAGAGCAATGGGTTTTCGTCGCCCGATACGAAGTCAGACAGCGATTTGTCTTTCTCCTTCCATCGTACATCAGTCATTACCTTATATATAATAATGTATGCTGACGAGAACTAAAGATGTGATTATGAAACTCTACATGAAAAAAGTGGGCTGGTGAGCCCCCCTTCGCCAAGGAGGGCTTTTCCTGCCACATGAAAATGGCTACTAACAAGTTTTTTTCTTGAATAATGCCATAGAAAACCTAATAACTAACAATCATATATAACTTTAACATTCAATTTTCATGTAAGGTGAAAAAACGTTTTCTTGCAGTGTTGGATTGCTTTTCGTTTTCTCTGATGCAAAATTAATAACAATATTAAAAAGACTTTTACTTTTTAGTATCATGGACTTTTTTTTCAGTAACACGTAAAGCGAATGAATACTAAAACCAACAAAAAGTTACATGTGATGATATTTGAAAGTTGAAATGATGACTAAATTTGCATCAAAGTAACAATTTTACGAAAAACCAAACCAACAACTTATATTTTATGATAAAAAAAGTGTTTTTGGCTTCAGCCATTTTATTGCAGACAGCAATAACCGCATCTGCACAAGATCCAAACTTCCAGATTTATCTCTGTTTTGGACAATCCAACATGGAAGGAGCAGCCCGACCAGAGCCAGAAGATTTGGAAGGAGTAAGCGAACGATTCCTCATGATGGCGGCAGTTGACGACCCTGGAAGGAATCGCAAACAAGGCGAATGGTATGTGGCACTGCCCCCATTGTGCCGTCCCAACACAGGTCTGACCCCTGTAGATTATTTTGGTCGCACCCTGACTGAGAATTTACCTAATAATGTACGCGTGGGTGTAATTAATGTAGCCATTGGCGGTTGCCACATCGAGACTTTCTTGCCCGACAGCCTGCCAAACTATGTAGCAAAGCGTGCTCCAGGGTGGATGAAAGGAATGCTTGCCGCATACGACAACGACCCCTACAATCGTTTGGTAACCTTGGCACGCAAAGCCCAGAAAGACGGTGTCATCAAGGGCGTACTGCTACATCAAGGTGAGTCGAACACTGGTGACCCAGAATGGGCTAACAAGGTTAAAGCTGTATATGACAAGCTATTAGGCGACCTCAACCTTAAGCCAGAAGAGGTGCCTTTGCTTGCCGGCGAGGTAGTGCAAGCAGATGGAAAGGGTGTTTGCATAGGCATGAACAAGCAGATAGACGAGTTGCCCAAAACCCTCCACACATCCCATGTGATATCCTCCGAAGGATGCACCAATGGTCCTGACAGGCTGCATTTTGATGCCGAAGGCTATCGTGAGATGGGACGCAGATATGGCGAGAAGATGCTTTCTCTCTTGGGATACGAGGTTAAAAAGCCTTTTGTAGTGCCCGATGATGCCTTCATCGCCTCAACCACTGTCCCGGGCAACGACTTCCCAAAGGTTGACAGTCAACGCAGGGCATATTTCCGCGTGTCAGCCCCCACAGCAAAGAAAGTGCAAGTAGATATTTGCGGCAAGAAATACGACATGCGCCGCGACAGCAAAGGTCTCTGGGCTGCTGTCACCGATCCATTGGTGGTAGGATTCCATTACTATTTCATAATAGTAGATGGCGTGTCTGTGATAGACCCCAGCACAGAAACTTTCTTTGGCTGCAACCGCGAAGCTGGTGGAATAGAGATACCTGAAGGAGTAGAAGGCGACTACTACCGTCCACAACAAGGTGTGCCCCACGGACAAGTGCGCAGCATCTATTATTATGCAAACTCCACCAAAGAATGGCGTCACGCCATGGTTTACACCCCTGCCGCCTATGAAACATCAAAGGCAAAGAAACGCTTCCCCGTGCTCTATCTCCAACACGGAATGGGCGAGGACGAGACAGGATGGTCGAAACAAGGCCACATGCAGCACATCATGGACAATGCCATCGCAAGTGGTGAAGCAGTGCCCATGATAGTTGTGATGGAAAGCGGTGACATCAAGGCACCATTCCGCGGTGGCGACAACCGTGCAGGATTCAGTTCCTATGGAGCTTCATTCTACCGTGTGATGATAGAAGACCTCATCCCCTACATCGACAACAACTTCCGCACTTTGTCCGACCGCGAGCATCGTGCCATGGCAGGCTTGTCATGGGGTGGTCACCAGACTTTCGACCTCGTTCTTGCCAACATGGACAAATTCGCTTGGATGGGAGCCTTCAGCGGAGCCATTTTCGGACTTGACGTGCAAAAGAGCTACGATGGCATATTCACCAATTCCGCTGATTTCAACAAGAAGATACACTATCTGTTCCTCAGCTGTGGCAGCGAAGAGAACTTTGGAACAGAAAAACTTGCCCAAGACCTTCGTGGAGTTGGCATCAATGTAGATTTCTACGAGTCGCCCGGCACACATCATGAATGGCTGACATGGCGTCGTGGTTTGAAGCAATTCATCCCACACATTTTCAAATAACGTCAAATTCTCATCACAAATACCCATCATAGAAAGGGGTGCCATCTGGCATCCCTTTTTTTATTCAATAAAATACAAATGTAAAAAAAGGACAAGTATATAGATTATGTAACAAAAAGAGGGAATTTTTACATATTTTACCACTCTTCTTTTATTTTTTGTAACAAATATTTGGAACATATTGCAAAATAAGTTACTTTTGCACAAGTAAAAAGGCATTTTGCCTTTCATGTCCAATAGAAAACCACTTTCAACACGAAAAACATGAAATGTAAAGTTCTCTTCATAGTCATTGTCATGTCGCTATGCCATGTGCTTTGCTACGGACAAAATGGTTTTTTGTTCGATGCGGACCGTCATTTGCCCAGCAGTTTCATCAATCAAGTGTATCTCGACCGCGACGGCTTTATCTGGATGGTCTCACGTAACGGCATTTGCCGATACGATGGTTACCAATTCCGCACATTCAAGAAGGAACAGAACAAAGACATGGCGAGCAACTATGTAAATGCCATAATCCAAGACAAGAAAGGCATGTTCTATCTTGGCATGTATGGCGCTCTCCAGACTTTTGACGGCATCACTTTTCAAAATGTGGAGGTGAAAGACCTGCAAGGACAGGTAGTGCCATGCTATGTCACCTGTTTCGCCCAGATGAAAAATGGAGACATATATGTAGGTACTTCCGGTCATGGCTTACTGAAGATGACATCACAAAACAAGGCCCAGGAGCAGAACGGGGAGCTTAGAGGCATCGGCACTGTGCACAACCTGATGTGCGACAGCCAAGACCAGCTATGGATAGTGACCGAACACAACGGACTGCTTGTATTGAAAGACGGACATGTGGTGAAAAAGTATTTTCAGGAAGCCCCACTCAACTACAGCATCCACGTAGTTCGCGAAGGTCCTGACGGCACATTTTATGTTGGTACAAACCAGTCTGGAGTTTATGAAATCAGAAAAAATGGACAGACAAGTCGTATAGAGAATTTGGGAAACCTTCATGTCGATGACTTGTGCATGAGCAAGACAGGCAAACTGCTTATAGGCCAGGATGGCGGTGGTGTGATAATTTATGACCCCAAGACAGGCGAGCACATCGAGAATCCATACTACAGCAACGAGATAGACCTGTCGAAA
>ONAG01000058.1 GCA_900315745.1 uncultured Prevotellaceae bacterium | reverse complement strand
TGGGTGTTCTGCCGTGCAAGGAGTTCATTGAAGATGGCGATGATCTCCGAGGGTCGGTATTGCTGTATGGTGATGTCGGGCATTTTTGAATCCTTTTTAGGTTAGTTCGTAAGTCACAGATAATCGTTATAGAGGGGTGGGCACAGACCTGGCGGACGTATATTCCTTATAGGCTTCCTCCATGTATTTCTCCTCCATTTCCCTGCGTATTTGCTCTGACTTCATGAAGGTCTCTATCTGTTCACCTTTAGCCATATCGTATGAGATGAAGGTCTTTAGCAAAGCACCCACGGTGGTCATCAAGCCCATCGTCACGCCCTCCGTTGTCGTGGCCACGATATCCTGTTTGTATTCATGCTCATCGAGCATTGTCGTCTTGATGGAGAACGATGTCGAAGCATTGTACTTGAAATAACGGTATATCAGGTCTTCTCCCAGCAGGTTCAAGTTCATCCTCATGCTGTATCTTGCAAACAGGTGGGGTGTATAGAAGATGACTATCGGCTCGTTCCTCACCGAAGACTGCATCATCGCCCATGTCTTGCCCTGCTGGTCCCGGAAAGTCATGACAAAGGTGACCATTGACGTGTCATCATAATCCTTTTTTGACTGTGCGGAGAGGATATAAAGCCAGTTGTTCTTCATCGGGGAGGTGTGCCATCCATGGATGGAGACCGGGAACTTATGCGCCTTCAAGGCCGCCCTCCTCAACCTTTGCTTTTGATGGTCAACGTAATAGAAGATATTGACAAGGTCCTTTCGGAACTCGGCAACAATCTGCTCTGGTGTGAAGGAGGGGATGACCATTTTGAGACATATTAGTTTAAGACCACAAATAGATTGCAAAGATAGTGCATTTTTGTCAAAAAAAGGAATATCACCTCATTTTTGGGGCAGCGGCATACACACTTTGGGGATATTGGGTGCAGCCCATCAGAGTGAGGAGTTCCTCTGCCCTCCGTTCCCTGTCTGGCCATACAGCACCGGAAGGAGTATGGCAAGCCATCCACTCACGGTGAAGTCGGGAGTTCGTCTCTGTCATGCTCATATTGTGGTTGTATTTCAACACCAGTGCTTGTGCCAAGTTATAAAGGCGATGGTCTTTGTACTGCCTGAAGATACGCTGAATCTGAGCGGTCAGGTCATTTTTCGATTTTGTCCTCATTGTCGTATGTTGATTAATGGTTGATATTATGATTGCGATAGGGATGAGTCAAATCCAGTCATCCTGGATGTAGTCACGCCGTCTCTCCCCACGTCCGTTGTGCCATTCCTCGAAACCACCGTATTTTTTGAGTGCTGGCAGTCCGTTTTTGGTGGCAAAGTATGTCGGTTCCTGGTATCCGTCAGACATGATGATGAACGTGATTTCACGGAGATGGAGGGAAGACCGGATGATTCTGTCCTGTGTCCTGCCATATTGGTAGTTGGTCAGCGGTCGCTTGGGAGTGAAGTCACAATCACCATGTGAATAGGTCTTGACCGTGCCATCCTTGTAGCCGATGGTGAACATGAAGCTCTCATCCATCCCATAGCCTTGAAGCTCGTTGATAAAGGCTTCGCTTAGCATGGAGAGGATTTCATCCTTGGCGATAGGGAAATAAAGAGTGCCGTTGGTCTCCAGTTCCTCGTTGGTCAGGCCGGTGAATCCTGCGAGCATAAGGGTCAGCTCACGCTCTTCAAGTTCCATGATATCATTCCACACATGGATGAGTTCCTTATCGTCGAAATAGACATAGCCGCCCTTGTGGATGGTCTCTGCTATTTTGTCTTGCAGCTCCGGTGTATAGTGTTCAGTCATCATAAGCCATTACTTGTCATAGTTTGCTGCCATTTTTCTGACAGCCCCTCCGTTTCTTTTTCCCTTTTGTTCTGGAGCTTGCTCCAGCCATCGGGATTCGTTTTTTCGTGCAGGAGAAAGACTGAGGAAAGGTGAACCAAAGGCAAGGAATTTGGGTCTTTTGTGGAATGCCCTGTTTTGAGTAAAAACAGTGGAAGGCTGCCGCAAAAGAACATCAAATAGTGCAACGGTACTTGCCATGTTCATCCCTCAGTAACTTTGCAAAGAAATAAACGAGAATCCGATGATGCTGGCAGGAACCTCATTGAACCAAATAGTGCTATCATTAAGACAGCCCCACATGCGTGAGGCTGAATAATTGGTGCTTCTTAGTTCCTGTCCGTTAAGTTTATGTTCATCGGCATCAATGACGTTTTGACTAATGAATTGAGCAGGACCTGGTATCAGAGATGGGAGCCAACATATCTCCACCCGCTTCCATGCTACCAATCCTTTTTCTTCGAAAAAGCCAAAGAAGGCATGAGGGGGTAGATTCCCTTGTCCTTTTCTTTGTAGCATTGTATGCCTTTTATATCTTCATCCTGTTCCTCAACCAAGACATGAACCCGCTCCACATAGTCCTGCCATAATTCATCGAGCTGCATGGCAGTGATGTCATCCAGGATCATTCCGGAATGGCCTTCCTCCCAGTTGAAACTGGGTATCGCTTTGCTCAGTTCTTCTGTCATCAGCAAGAGCGACGACTTCTCGGGGTGGATCATGTGGCTCAGGCTCATTCGGATGTAATACACTTTACGGCCCCTGCCGCTCCAGTCTTCATCGGGGTATGGTGCGCCGATGATGATGCCACGCATCACCACGCCGTGCTTTCCTTCACCAGTTCGTATCATAAAGAACCTATCGCCGATATGTGCTTTCTGATAGTCCCAGATGCTCCAGTCATAGTAGAAGCCATCCACCTCGAAATCATCCATCGCTTCCTCAAACTCGCACAGCTTGTAGTTGCTGATGTCTGTGTTCCACCGCATGATGAAGGTCTTGCGGAAATGCTCCTTGACAACGCCCTCGGCTTTGTCAAACAGTTCGCGCCACCGCTCATCATCCATCTTGTCAAGAAAAGCCTGGGATGCATCCACTCTCCTGAACTCACTTTGACCATCCAACAGCTGGCAGAAATCCTCGAATCTCACCATCTTGCAGGTGTTCCTTTTCATCATCCCCACATACTGGCAAGCACCGATGAAGACATCATCCGAATTGTCCACCACCCTGATAGAACTGAGTTCCTCATCATCCGTGATGTGTCGTTTTTCCTCTGCCACATCCATTCTATCAGAATCGGCCCACTGCAAGAAGACAAAATCCCTGAAAGCGGCCGATGCGCCGTCTGTTTCTTCAGTATCGTTCTGATAGGATGAGGGATCGAGATAATAGTCCCTATTCACTCCTGCAAGCACCGTCTTCTCGCCTTTTTTGATGATGTCGGCCATATTCTTGAGCCTAAGGCTCCATTGCTCCTCCGCATCACAGTCTGTCAGTTTTACGGATTTCTCATTCTCATCCATGATTCTCGCCATGCGATGCACTTTCGTCACGGCATTCAGGAAAGCATAACATAGCCGGACGTCCATCTCGGAAGCAAGCCAGGGCAACTCGACAACAACAGTCTCGCCTATTTGCAGTTTGACGTTAACACCCTGTGTTGAACCATTCTCAGCCATCAAGGTGATACATTCCCAGTACATATCCGTAGGGGTATTATACCACTCCGAAACTTCCAAGTCATTGCCAAGGGCTTTGAATATCTTCCTTGTCCACTCAATGACCTTATCTTCATTGAACTTACGGATTCCTTTGATTGTGTATTTCTGAATCATCTTTTATGTTGTTTTGATTTTTTCAGAGAAAGAATCGGCCCCGGCTGACCGATTCTGATACAACAGGGAGGTTTCAGCTTGAAGTTATCGCGCCGCCTCGACGACTCTTCCCCTGAGGGGAGATTCAAGTCTCCATAAGCCTTGGTTGTGGCTGTTCAGTTATCCCATTGGGTCACATCCCCCATTTCTGGGTCGCCCGGGTGTGGTCCTCTACGTGAGAGGACTACACCCTTGTTCAGAAGGTCGCCCCAAAGAACTCCCAAGGCACTGCAAAAGTATTGTCATGCTGTCCCAAATCGCGGCACAAGCGAGAGAAAAATGACGAAAAACTTATTTTCTTTTCAATTTTTACGCTTGTCCGTTTCAGACAGATTTGTTCAATCTTTATCTATCAGATATTTCACATACTTATCAATAATGGTGGATGAAACCTCGTCTGGATGGATGAAATGAGATCCATACGGTGACCTGTCTTCATCCTCAAACATCTTCATGAAAGATTCCCTTTCATAATCCTTTAAGGGATAGATCCAGTTATTGCGAATCCACATTCCCAACGTGAAATGGTAGTTGATGGTATCTTCGCAATTTTTCAGTTCGTTCTTGTCCTCTTCGCTGAGCATCGCATCAAGCAGGGCAAAGCACTCTTCCTTTGTTTGGGGTCTTCTATTGTCCATAACCTATTTAATTTAAATAAAACGTCTTGTACTGATAATTGAGGCAAAAGTAAAATGAGGCTGTTCCAAACCATGGGACAGTATAATATTTTCTTCATTTTCATTTGCACAAGATACGCAAAAGGAATATTTAATCCAGATACATACCCTGTCTATCATCTCACAATGAAGTGCGTAAATTAGAATATGACAAAATATTTTTGGTAAGAGCCATTAACTTCGCATTTTTTTGCTATCTTTGTCATGGCTGCCGGAGTTGTATTGACTTTATAATGCACCGCTAAAGTATGTATAACTTCCGACACGCTAAAAGCAACAAACAAGTTATTGCATGCCAAGAACTTATAAATATCATCGAATCAAAGTGGTGCGGAATTAAGATTTATGAATAAAATTGCCATACTTTTAGTCGCAGGACTTGCCGCATTATCGACAGCCAATTACAACAATGGCACAAAAGCGAATGCAGCAAACTCCACCAACAATGCCGCTAATAACTCGCAAATTCAAGAAACAATGGTTCTTGGAAAACTCTATTTCGTCAATCTCAAGGAGGGTGAACAGCCCATTATGACCGCATTGAGTTTGTTTGGCAACCGCTGTGGAAGCGAAAGTTTCAACCACAAGCCATACGCCGCCGAAGGTATCCGCTCCGTTTTTGAACTTGACGAATGGATAGAGTTCTATCCAAAAGCCAATGCAGAATCAGGTATCAAGGTAATGGTTTTCAAACACCAAGAAGACCAAGGTATTTACCTGAAAAACTCTTTAAACGACAAGACTCCTGGCTATATTCAAGAATTGGACCTAAGCAAAGATCCTGAAGGGGATGAGACCTCGCTTTGGGGGTCGTTCTACCTCCATCCCGAAGAGGTCGAACCGGGCTATTACGACTTTGTCTTCATCTACAAAAACAAGGTTTTTGCCACCATGCTCACTCATTTTTTCAAACCAAATGAAATCTATGAAAAATCCGATTCTGAGTTGGAAAAATTGATGTCACAAAGTCTTTAGTACGACATATATATAACTACATTTTTGCCATTGTAGCAAAAGCCATTGGCATTTCAAGAGCAACGTAAAATCGAGATTATCCCTGCTTATGGGACAACCTCGATTTTTCTTGGAATTATTACGGAGAGATGCCAATTTCTGTCCTTTATATGTCATTCTGCCTGCTGCCCATCTTCCTCCGGCTCATAAATGGCCGCTGCCTCCAGGTGCATATCGTGGATCTCATCGGCAAGCCATTGGGGAGTGAGCACCTTCACCTGGCTTCCAAGACTCATCAGGTGTCCGCTGAAATCTATCGTCGGACGCATGAAGTATTCGAAATCGGAGAAATTCTCTCCCTTGACAATCTCATGCTGGCTCTTGTGTACGGGAAGGTCACGCAGATAATACCTTTGATACCCATATGCCCTGATGACAATCCGCTCAGCCTTGGTGTCATCGCCGACAAGCACGCCATAGCACTCATCGAAATACTCCTGGGCATCAAAGTCAGGATCAATCTTGAATTTGATGTCGGTCAGTTCCATATTGAGAATCCTGTCGAATGAGAACATCCCGAAATAGTCAGACTCCGGTTTCTCCTCCGTAGCGTCACGGTGAAAGTGTCCCAGGACATACCAGCGTTGCTTGAAGAGCTTGAGACAATATGGCTCGAAGTTCAGGTGATTGGGATTGTCGGTTCCATACTTCCTGTAATCGACGGCAATCCTCACGCTCCTCTTCATCGCCTCTATGACCATCCCCAGATAGCCATCCTCAGCAGGAATTGACTGAAGTAATATCCTCTTTTGCATCGAAAGGCTCTCACTGATGATGTTGTTGACGGAAAGCGTGGAGAGAAGCCAGTTCTGCACACTGTCATTCTCCAGCACATTGTCATTCCCGATGTAATACTTGTAGCCATTCTTTTTATCACATTCGATATAGATGCCGAACATGTCCTCAATGGCGTCCTTGTGCCGGTTGAATGTGGAGCGGGCCAATTCCACACCCTCGCTCAGTGAGCTTCGGAGCCATTTCTCCTGGATCTCCGAGAACGTGATTTTCTTGGCCCTGTGAATGGTTTCCACAAGCCAGATATATTCCTTGAATTTGAAAGCTGTTTTCATACTCGTTAGATTATCACTTGCTGTATTTGCCATCAGGGCAGCCAATGTAACAGATGAAGATGGTCAATGGCATCATGCTGGCAAAATCGGTTAGTATTATTTATCGATTTTTTTCGCAGAACTTGTTTGATTCGCTCCACGAATGGAGGGCATTCCCGTTTTTTGCGTGCAAAAATAATGCGACGTTGTGTCAAATCGTGGTACAGGCAAGAAAAAAAATTATTATTCCTCAGTTTTTTTCTTGACAATGGGATCTGCTATCTCCTCCAAACGAACAAGGTCATTAAGCTCCACCTGCAGAAGCTTTGCTATGGTCATCATCATTACGAGGGATGGCTGGCTTTTGTTGGTGCACCATTTGCTGATGGTTGCCGGGTCTTTCCCCAACTGTTCAGCAAGCCACTTGTTGGTTTTTCCCTTGTCAACCAGTACGGTCTTTATTCTGTTCAACTTCTTGTCCATAGTAATATATTTGTCGATTACACAGACAAAGATAAGTAAAAAAAATGGAATAGTTGCCTATTTCGCCATAAAAAGGAATTTTTACTGCACTTATTCCATTGGGACTGTCAATAATAGATGTCCTTTTTCATCTAAGGCACATGATGACAAGTCTGGTTTCGTCGTATCAAATGAAAGAAAAAGGTTATGTTCAGCACTAAGGCACTCCCTCCGTCATCTTAGTCTCTTGAATACATACCCCCATCCGTCATAGGCTTCTTGTGAGAGAAAAAGCGAATCATTAGAAAAGGAATAGCTGAAGAAATAAGACCATTTAGGAGCATTCTTATCGGTTATCTTGACAGCTTTACCTGATTGCCCAGTAAAGATGGATCGTTCAATTTTAACGATAGAGTATACACAGGTACTGTTTTTATTGAAAGGATGAGGTCCTTCGTCCTTGCCCAGAGTCTTCACCTTTCCATCTTTGGTGAATTCGACGACAATGTCACCTTCCTCTACTATCTGCAGAGGTATCCAGCCATTTCTATAGCCTGTCATCTCCCAGAGGCCAACAATGGAGTTGGATCTGTAATCATCGTCCGAACACCCCACCAGACTCAACACTAACGGGCTAAAGACAACCAACAAATAGATAAATACTTTTTTCATTGAAACTCCGATTTATCTGTCAGAAACTATGCAAAGGTAACATTTATTATTGACTAACCTTCCCAGTGGGGCACACATTTTTCTTATACATGTCGTTTACTTGTTATTCCACCAAGGTTTCAGGAAGATTGTTATTCTTCATGCGGTGTTTCCGTTGTTGTCATGAGATTCACCACCACAACTACGGCCACAAAGCTTTCACCTCATTTCGCGGACTCAGGGAGGCAAGGGAGAGAGGTTGTAATCATACCATAAGGTAAGCCGTGTCTCTTCATAGAAGATGAACAATTTCATTTTTCATTACTTTGCACATAACTTGAACATGCTGGTCGGCTCTGCTCAGGTGTTTTTTCAAAAAAAAGTGAAAAAGTTGGAGTCTGTCCCACAATTTGGGACAACCCCCTCTTAACTTTGCAGCAAATAAAAAAACAATAGTGGTGTTCTTCATACTCGGAACAACTATTTCTAAGGGTTTTGCCCCATGCCAGCAGTGATGCCAGTGTGGGGCTTTTTTTTTATTGGAATTATTCTTTTTTTCTTTTCCTGTACCACGATTTGGCACATGATGCTCCTATTTTTGCACCATGATTGCGAGTCATCATATACTATAAATGTTCAACCAATTCACAAAAACATGAAAAAGATTCTATTGTTACTGGCCCTTATGGTGCCGTTTGTTTCTTATGCCCAGAACGAGGCAGAGAAACAGCTGACGAAGTTCGAGCAGTTCTCCTCCAAGACAGGAAAGATTTCCAAGTTCGTCGACGTGAACATGCCCAAGATTCCCAAGTCCTACATGGGTTCCCTGGAGACAGGCATCAGAATCCTGATGGGTGAGAAGAATGTCTACTTCTACAGAATAGAGGAAGAGGAGACATCCCGGAGCATTGCCCACATCGCCATGATCGAATATTCGGACCTGGTGGAAATCAACAAGGCACTGGCCGTCCTGCTAAGCGAGGTGGAAGCCGACTGCGCCGCCAACCCCGACTATCTTGAGAACAAATTCATCTCCGAGGACGGCTTCCAGGTCGGTTACTATGTCAGCAAAGGCAGCGCATCCTGGTACATGAAACTCGAAAGGTACGGGAAGAGCACCGTGTTCATCAAGAACGCAGAGGCGATAACCTCGGGTTTCACCGCCGCCCAGAAAAAGATAGAAGAGCTCAAGGCACAGTACGGCAAATGAACCATTGACAAGACAACGTGCCTGAAAAACTAAAAAGCGGTTCCTCGCTATGGGGAGCCGCTCTTTTTTAGAGTCAATCACTTGATTCATCAGTTTCGTCCAAAGGGAAACCAATTCCCTCCGCTTGGTCAGTATCCGATGATATACCAGGTCTTCCCCTCGTCGCCTGACCAGAGGATATAGTCCCCCGTCCTGTAGACCCAGCCGTCGTAGGCCAGCTCATAGACATGGCTCTGGCCGGTCTTTCTGTTCTTGACGAGGATGTAACCGTCATGCGCACTCGCCTGTTGTGGTGCAGCGAGCCCCAGTCCGAGGGCGATGGCTGCCATGGCAAACAGCTTTTTCATTTCTCAGAGATTTTAGGATGATGATACATGTACCAAGTCATTCCGAGATGGACACACGGACGAACCAGATTCTCAGGAGTTTGCCGTGCTTGTCGTATTTGGCGCATTTCACGATGTTGCTGCCCGCGTAGGTGTACGTGGTGTAGGAGCCGTCAGGCCAGTCAGTCCTTCCGGCATTGGCGTTCTGTGGAGCGGCCAGTCCCAATGTGAGGGCCAGGGCCACTGTAGCAAATAGTTTTCTCATGTTTTGCTTGAATTTCGGGTATGGTCCGCTAACGACGGTAAAGAAAGGCTGCACACAGGCAAGCCTTGTATCGGCCTGCCTGACTGTCAGTTTAAAGATGATGTGATTAAAGCGGTAAGATTAAAGAAATTCAAACAAAGGAGCGTGTTGCCAGTGTTTGCGACGGGCGTGATATAAGAACTGCGGGGGAGCATTCCCTCGGTGAGCCCATAGGGAAGAAAGGGCGTCACCGTCTGTTCATGTCACAACAGTTCCTTGATGCTGTCGAGCTCGTTGTTGATATCCTGCTGGAGGGTCTCCATCTTCGCCCGTATGATGGAGTTGATGCTGAAGTTCACGTCGTAGAGCGCGTCCTTGTCGTTGATGTCGAACCTCTCGCCCATCAGGTAGTTGATGTTGATGCGGTCTGCGAAGAGGAAGATGTAGCCGATGACGACAGGAGACAGCACAGGCTGCCCCTGTTCCACCTTTGAAACCAGGCTCTGGGCCACTCCCAGTTCCTTGGCCACGTTGACCTGGGTCATTCCCAGGTCCTTGCGTATCGCCCTGAGTCTCTGTCCTAGTATTTTGATGTCGAAGCTACTCATCAACCTCTTTTTTGCGTGGGTCGCGCTTGCCGTTGATCTTCAGTCCCAGCAACTGGTTGAGCATGTATTCGATCTCGTTGTTGATGCGGTCGAAGTTCTTGGAAAGCACGATTTCCTTTTCCTTATCACTTGCAAATTTATAAAATTTCGGCAAATCACGGTAATGTTCCTCCTCTTTTTTTATTTTGGACATATCGAAATTGGTCTTGCAGAAGAACTTGGTGGTCCTGAACTCGGGCGAGTTCTCGATATCCATCTCCTTCATCTGCGACTTCTGCGTGGGGCGGAAGTCACGTGCCGTCTGGCCGCACAGCCAACCCGTCGGCATGTCCGCGATCTTTGCCGCCGGCACCATCTCCGCCATCTCCTCGTTGAGCGTGATGGAGGACTCCCCCTCTTTGTCGATGGACATGTTCTTCTTGATCTGCTTGACCTTTCCGAAGATGTCGCCCGACAGCCAGTCCAGCGTCTCCTTGGCGCGTGCCGAGCCGCAGATGACGTTGCCGCAGGTCGTCAGCACCTTCTGCATGCCCACCTTGCCGTAGTCCGCCTCCAGCTGCGGCAGCTCCTGGAAGCCCATCGTCACCGCCACCTTGTTGGAGCGTGCCGTGCCTATCAGGCGGTCTATCTTGTGGAAATAGAGCGTCGGCAGCTCATCCACGATGATGGACACCGGCACGTTCTTTCCGAACCCGCTGTTGACACGTGTCACGAGACGGTTCAGGATCAGGGCGTTCAGCGCACCCACGACGCCCTCCATCTCAGGGTCGTTGGCGATGACCAGGTATGACGGGTTGTCTGGGTCGGACACTTTCAGGTCGAACTCGTCGCCGGAGAACACCCAGTACGCCTCCTTCGTCACCAGGCGCGACGCCAGCACGCGGAGCGTTCCCGCCATGCCTTCCAGCTGGTCCATGGCCTGGTTGTCGAGCGCCGACTTGAACGGAGCCAGCAGCGGCTTGATCTCGTTGTCCTGTATGAGAACGTCGAAGACATCCTCGTACGACTGCGTGAGGAACGACAGGACGTGCGGCATGTCGGAATACTCACCCGTGTATGTGTCAGGTTTCACCTCGTCACCGTTCTCATCCACGTAATACGCCCGCTCGACATGGAACTGGTACGGCTCCCTTTCCACCCATGTGTGGTGTCCGCCGTTGAAGTCATCCTCCACGGTCTCCTCGGCATAGAAGACCTTTCCGGAGACCAGCCCCACCTCCTTGTTGTACAGGGCGATGGAGGAGAGCTGCAGCAGCTCCGTGAACGTCAGGCTGTTGTAGTTCTTCCCCGTGTTGTCGTCGGAGATGTCAGCCACCGTGTCGTTGATGTAGACCGGGGAGTAGAGCGCGTCCTTGTCCAGGTCGGCCGGGTCCGTCTTCTTCCACATCACCTGCTTCCCGCCGTAGATGAAGCACTTGTTCAGCCTCTTGGAGGAGAAGTCCCCCTCGTGGTCAGAGCAGAAATCCATATTCTCCCAGTCCTCCGGCTTCCTTAGCGCACCGTTCTCATCCAGCGCCATGTTCCTGCCCCTGATGTCATGGAAGTCAAGGATGACATTCCCCGTCTCGTCCTCGGCATAGTAGTACCGCCATCCCTTGACCTTCACCTTCAGCGGCTTGCCGTTGACCACCACCATCAGCTGAAGCTTCCTGCCGTCCTTCATCCCGATGGGATGGAAGTTGATGAAGAAATAGATGATGGCGGCGAGGAAGTTCTCCGCCGAGTTCTGGAAAAACTGTTCGGAGCCGCCCTTCTTGTCGCCGCCTTTCTGCAGCGACTCCAGCAGTGTAGCCGCCGTCTCCGACGCCTGTCCCAGGCTGTCGATGTACTTCGCCTGGATGGGGTTGACCCGGTTGGAGTACTCCACGTCGGTGAAGTTGATGATCCGGAACCCGCAGTTACGCGGAGTCCTGCCGTAGGTCTTGTTCTTGCAGTAGAGGTAGAACAGCTTCTTGGCCAGGGTGGGGAACTTGTAGTCGTAGACCACCATGGAGAACCCTTTCTCGGAGTGCTGCCGCATGAACGGCTCTATCACGCCGAATGTCTTTCCCGAGCCCGGCGTTCCCACCACCCACGTGCCGCGGAACGGGTTGATGACGTTAATCCACCCGTGCTGCATCCTTCCGTTGAAGTAGTAGATCATGGGGATGTTGACGCTGTAGCGGTTCTTCTCCAGCTCCGTCTCCTGCTTGAACGACTCGTTCTCGAAGTTGAAGCGGTCTTCCCCCACCTTGTGGCGGATGTACTTGGAGATGTTGTCGAGTCCCAGGTGTACGGCCATGATGCCCAGCACCGACGTCAGGACGTACAGGCACCTGTTCGTCGGGATGCCCATCAGCATCCCGCCCCATGTCCCTTTGTGGCAGAGCAGGCAGAGGAGGATGCACGTTCCTCCGAACAGGAGGGGGTAGAACACCATCGTCTTGACGTTGAACTTGACGTCCTTCCTTGCCTTCGTGCCGATGCAGGTGATACCCACCATGACCAGCTCCGTGATTTTGCACACGGTCAGGGTCTTGAAGATGAAGAATTTCCCCAACATCCTTGTCAGCCATCCCAGTATGGGGCCGCTGTCCAGGGGAGTGAACACCAGGATCTCGAAGACCAGCGTGAAGTAGATGATCATCCGGAACATGGAATACATCTCGATTTGTTCTTTCGTCTCTTGCATGACATTCAAATTGTTATTGGTTGTTACCGTCTTCGTCTTTTTGAAAGGGGGCGCAGGCGGACCCGCGCCCCCAGGGAAGAAATGAAGATACAGAAGGTGTGTTTCTCTGTCTTCCGTATATGGCAAAGAAGGAATTGCCGGAACCGTGAAATCTCCTAATGGACGAGGATGACAGGCCTCACCCTGTGCGCCTCCTTCTTGGGCACCGAGACCGCGTATCCCCTCAGCAGGCTCACGCAGTAGCAGTAGAGCTCCGCGTTGCTCGACGAGCTGTTGTCCTCCGAGGAGGACATGTACTGCACGTCATGGAACGGCTCGCCACCAATCACCGCCATGGAGGCAGATACGGCCGCCAGGTTGCGCGCCAGCACCCGCAGCTCACCCGCCGAGGGCAGGTACCACCCGGCCAGCGGGGAGCGGTATTCCACGCAGGCCCTTGCGGCGGGAGTGTCGATGTCGGAGACCATCAGCGCTGCCGTGGATGTCAGCCCGTTGATGGTGAAGGCGTCCTTCGAGATGCCGGACACGGACACCAGGGAGTCTGAGAAGCAGTGGTCGCCCAGCTCCACGGGAGCCACCGCTATCGCCGTGTCCCCCTTGGCGTAGAACACCACGCCCACCGCGTGCATGCTTTTCGCGTCATAGCTGCCCGGCGCCACCATCGTGTTGTCGGAAAGCAGGATGTTCCCCACCCTGATTCCCGAGTCGAACATGTCGTCATGGTCGGCGCATGAGGACAGGAGGTACGTGGCGAGGAATGCCAGGGCGAAGGTCAGCACGTAGGCCGCCCCCCTACCCCATCTCCTTTTCATGGCGGCACCTTTTCTTTTCTGTGCCGTCCTGTTTTTCTTACTGTTCTTTTTCATCATCAGAAAGGGATTTTGAATGCGACGAGGATGCCGTTGCGGAAATCGTCGCCGTGGTTGAAGTTGACTTGGTTTTTCTGTATCAGCGAGACCTGGACGCCGTTCTCCAGCTGGATGTTGTACTCGAACGATATCTCGCCCCCGTAGGTGAAGTCCCCCTTGTAGGCACCGAACTGCGGCCCTCCCTTTATGCGGAAGGACGAGTTCTTTCCCTTGGCAAGGACTTTCTTGTAGGCGGCGCCGGCCGCCCAGTAGTAGCCTTTCCAGAACACGTCGGAGCAGTATTTCCCGCACACCGGGTCCTTGCGGTAGCGGTCACCCGCCTCGAAGGACAGCTCCCAGGCATTGCCGTATCTGAGCTCATGCTCGAACCCCACCACGGCGTTCAGCGTGTTGGGCACGAGGAACCCCGCGCTCACGGTGAGGCGGTTGTCCCCCTCGCCTGCCCATGCCCATGACGTGGCCATCGCCATCGTCAGGGCCAGAAGAATGATTCTTGCTCTCATGGCTACCATCTCCTATGGATTAGTGACTCGTCGAAGCTGTCCGCGTTCAGGATGTCCGAGTAGTCGATGTTCACCGTGATGACCCTCCCTGATATCTGTCTCTCGCTGATCTCGAGGGAGAGCACCTTCTCGTTGGGGAACGTCAGCTTGTCGATGACGATCACGTTGCGGTAGGCCTTCTGGAACGACCTCGCCCCGTTGAGCGACCATACCGGCGACAGCTCCACCGTCTGCGAGTTCGTCGCCTTCGACTGTTTCTTGTCCGTCAGCTTGACGCGCACCTCGTCGATGTCGTATTTGATCTTCGACCTGTTCTCTATCGAGTAGTCGATGAAGAAATAGTCGTTGAGCGTGTAGATGTTGTTGACGCGGATGGTCATGCCGTATTTCGACTGCCTGATGCCGTAGAAGCGGCGCGGGGAGTTGTAGATGGCGTAGGCGAAGCGAGCCATCTCCCCCTCCGTCATCGTCACGCTCGGGTTGCTGTAGCGGTCGAGCTCCGCGTTCGACACTTTGTAGACCGAGTAGGCCAGGTTCGGCTGCCTGGTGTACACGATGTCGTACTGCACCATGTTGCGCTCTCCGATGACCGTCACGGTGCCCGCCAGCTCATGCTCGAACATCCGGTTCACCGGCTTGATGCGGACGATGTTGTCCGCGCACTGGTTCCCTGCTATCTTCTGGGTGGAGATGTCCACCAGCCTGATGGGCTCCGGCATGATGATGTGAGTGGTGACCTCCTCGTTGACATACAGTGTCCTCTTGCCCAGGCCGGAGACGATATAGGCATCCTCCAGCCTCCGGTCGATCTTCTTCATGCCGACCCTCACCGAGTCGTCGTCGACCCTTTGCGCGACCACGCTCACCACCTGCGCCGTCATGCTGCCGGCGGCTGCGGTCATCAATGCTGCGAATAAAAAAAACTTTTTCATATTCTGTTGGTTAAATGTTTCGTTTGGATAAAGGAATCATACGGGTGGGAGCCTCAGTTGCTTGAGGTGTTGATCAGGTAGACCACCGTGTTGTATTTGATTTTCGCCTTGTTGCGCCGGATGTTCGAGCTGACCGCCTGTGTCACGCCCGAGTACGCCTGCTGTATGGCCTGAAGTGCGATGTATTCGCCGCTCATCGTTGATCCCGTGTTGTTGGTCATGTTCATGTTGCCCCCGTTCACAGCATTCGCCCCGGCGTTCTTGACCATCTCGCGGAAGGACGAGGCGGGGACATAGAAGCCCTCCATGCCGTCGTTGTCGAAGAGCGAGAGGCTCACCTTGATGAAGGTGTCCCCCACGAGGATGCTTGAGATGCTGGCCAGCACCCGCTGTCCCGAGAAACCCTTCACCGTGGCGTAGAGGTAAGTGCCCTTCTCCAGCCTGGTGCTGTCGATGGTCACGTCGTTGAGCAGCTTCAGGCGGATGCGCGTGCCGTCCTGCACCTTCAGGGTCTGGTCGATCATCGCCTTGATGAGCTTGTCGTCGGGAGCCTTGTCCTGGACGGAGTGGAAGAACCTGCCGTTGTCATCCTCCACGACCTTGACCACGTGGGTCTCCTCCTGCTCCTTCTCTTTCTGGCGCAGCCTCTCCAGTTCCATCCGGTCCTGGGAGTCCATCATTTTCTCCCTTGTCCTTCTCTCCTGCTCCCGCTCATCCTCCTCGTATCCGGTGCGTATCTGCTGCTGGATGCGTCGGATCTCGCGGGCGTAGTTCTCTGCGGCGACGGATGCGCCGTTCTGCTGTGCGGGAGGCGTGTAGGAGGGTTGTGGGCTGCTTGGTGCGGAGTACCCGCCATAGGACAGCTGCTGCCTCGTCCGGCGGATCATCTCCTCCCTTGCCTTCTTCTCCTTCTCTATGGAGTCCAGCCTCTGCTTCTCCTTTTCCGAATAGGAGCTTTCGGAGTCCAGCTTGTCCTCCTCCTCCTTCTCCACGTTGTCCACGGCAGAGAGGCCGTCCCCCATCTGCCACGAGCGTTTCATGATTTCCGCCCTTGAGAGGTTCTCCTCGCCCTCCCCGATCTGGGGCAGCTCGTCGTTGATGTCGGTGGTCACCACCCTCGTGTCCTTTCCGTCACCGTTCCCTCCGGCCAGCGCGTATATCTGGTAGGCGAAGAAGATGACGAAGGGGAAGGCGATGGCCGGCAGCGCATAGCGTCTGTCCTTGAAGTCGATTTTCTTCATCGACTCGGTGATTTTCTGTCTGATGTTAATGTCCATTGTCAGCGTCTCCTTCTATTTGTTTTAAAAGTTTGCGGCCTTTGACGAGCCTTGCCGAATCCTCCGACGTGGGACTTTCCAGCATCTGCAGCGAGTCGACGACCGTCCTGAGCCTGTCATACTGGTCTGCTATCCCGTTGAGCTTGTCCATGCTGCTGGAGTGCATCTCCATGGCCTCGAAGAGCGTGCTCGCCGTATAGTCCGAGGGCTGCTCCCCCACCGGCCTGTGCACGGACATGCCCGAGCCCCGAAGGCACACCTCGGAGAGCAGGAGCAGGAGGCAGCAGAATCCGAAGATGGCGAACGACATGGCCTTGGGGTGCCTTGCGTAGAAGGCGTTCGTCTTCTCCACCTTCTCGGGGATGCCCAGCTTCCGGCTGATTTTCTGGCCGTACTCGAAGAACTCCTTCTTGCGCTCCTCGCTCATCGGCTGCCGCCTGTCCTTGTTTCGTGAGAACCAGCTCATAGCCTTGTCGATTTTGAGGTGTACTTGAGGTCTTCGTTCTCCACGGTGCGCCAGTTGGTGATCAGCAGCCCGTGCGGGTTGTTCGGCGTCCTGGGCACCTGCTTGATCATGCCCTTGGTCACCAGCCTCCGCACCAGCTTGGAGGAAGGCCGTTCGATGAACTGCTTGCCGAAGTAGGTGAAGTCCATCTTCTCGATGTCCACGTTGATGGAGTCGGTGATGATGGAGAAGACCGCCGAAGCCGCCACGATGTTCTGGTAGAACCCTTTTTCCTTGAGCGTGTTGCGCTGTTTCACGCCGCTCTCGTCAATCAGGTAGAGCGCCTTCTTGAGCGTCCACTCCATGTACTCGTCATCCGGAGAGAGGGTAAAGAAGAACTGATGGAACATCTCCACGTGGCTCATGCTCTCGATCATCAGGTCCTCCTGTTGCGATGTCCTCTCCGCCAGGAGAGGGATGCCGTTGCTCAGCACGTACACCTGGCTCTGTTCCTTCTCCACCATGGAGAAGGCGCTGTACAGCGTGAAAGCCACCAGGCAGGCGCTGACGACGACCGTCGTGACTGTCACTATCGTGACCGTCCTGATTTTCTTTTCCAAGTTCTGTATGATCATATCTTCCTTGTATGTTTTGGTAGTTTCGTCTCAGGGAAAAGTGTAGGGTCTACACTTTATGGCAAGAGGGAAAGGGAATCCTTGAAGCCCTGTCACCTCACCACGTTGACGGTCGACTTCACGCCGCCCTTGAGGGCATCCGCGGCCGATGCCGCAGCGCCGCTGGCCTGCGCGTTGAATATCACTCCCGCCAGCTCCGGCACGAACTTCATGCAGTAGCCGCCCGTCCACAGGGCCACCACCCAGTTGAGCAGCACGCCGAAGTTCCGTGACAGCACGTCCGAGATGCCGTCCTTACCCGCCAGGTCCTCCACCGTCTTGATGCTGCTGAGCGTGTCCGCGTATTTCTCCATCTCGTAGAACACGATGGCGTAGGTGTATCCCATGACCAGATAGGCCAGGAAGCCGTACATCGAGTAGGCCAGGAACTGCATGATCCAGCTCGCCCAGCTGTTGCTCCACACGTCGAAGATGGAGAGGGCGAAGATGACGGGCCCGAAGAGCGCCAGCACCCCCATGCCTATCTGTCCGACCATCATGATGCCGTAGAAGTTCATCTGCAGGTAGAGGCAGGAGATCCACTTGACGATTTTCTCGAACCAGCCCGTCAGCCATTCCATCAGGCTCTTGAAGACATTCTCCAGCTGGTCCTTGATGACCGTCCACAGCGCCTTGAACTTGGAGGTGATGGCCTCCTTGAGGGCCTCTATCTTCTCACCCAGCCAGGAGGTGTCATGCTCTTCCTCGCCCGTCACCTCCTCCATGGAGCCGGGTTCCTCGCTCTCCTGCTTCACCATCTCCTTGTCACCCTCGAGTTCCGCCAGCGCCTCCGCCACCTGCACGTTGCGCAGGGAGTCTATCCTCGTCTGCATCACCCGGCAGCTGTCCTCCAGGCTTCCCATCTTCTGCCACTGCGTCTCGTAGAACGTGCGTCCGCCGGAGGTCATCAGCTCGCCCGGCTTCATCATGCCGTTGACGAAGCCCGTCCATCCCGTTATCACGCCGAAGAGCAGGAAAGGCTTGAGCAGGACGGTGATGTCCGGCGACCTCTTGCCCTGTATGACCGGCCACATCTCATAGCCCAGCACGAAGAGGATGCCGATGGAGAGGATGGTGCGTGCCAGTCCTACGGCATCGGCCTTCAGCAGGGTCTCCTTGGTGAACGTGCCCAGGTTGTTGATGAGCACACCCGCCCATTTGTCGATGAACTTCGTCACCTCGTCGCCACCGCCGCCTGTGCCCACCACGGGGAAGTGGTGCCCGGCGTTGGACAGCCCGTCGAGGATGGCGGAAAGCAGCTGTCCGAAGACATCCAGTAATATCGTATCCATTTGATGATTGTTGTTTTGTCTTGTGATGATTTGAAAAAAGGGAGGTGCGATGTGGAAGTGTCACGGGACTCCCACCGCAGATCCCGCATGTCCAGTGTCAGTGCCTGCTCTTGCCCTCGAGGGCGAACACCCTCCAGAACAGTTTCTTGTTGAGCTTCTTGTATCTCTCGAGGACATCCGCGTAGACCTCCTCCTTGAGCATGGACTCCATATAGGCGCCATGCGTGTTCGACGCCGTCTCGCGCAGCACCCTGAGCTCGCCAACCATGTTGTCCAGCTCGTTGAACTTGTCGGCGGCTCCGGCGGAGCTTGCCCCGCTCCCCACGATGTATCTGGTCAGCAGGTCGGCGATGCTCTCCTCGTACAGCTGGAAGCTGGGCCTGTATGCCTCGTAGTACTTGTCTATCTCGCAGTCCGCCGCACGGCTCAGCTCACGCTGCACCTGGTGGTTGATGGTGTCCATCATCTCCTCGTACTGCTTGTCGGTCAGGTAGAACTCCGCGAGGGCCGCAAGGCGCTTCGGCGCGAGGTTGACGGCCGTCGACTTGTCCGCGTTGAAATCCCAGCTCCATCCGGAGTGAAAACCCCGCCAGTGCCAGTTGTGGTCGTAGACGGCATAGCTGTCGCCCATCCACAGGTTGAGCGCCTCCGGCTCGCCGTGCATAATGCGGTAGTACTCCTTGGGATGGAAGTCTATCTCGCCCAGCTCCATGGCCTGCCACTGTCTCTGCCGGCTCTTGTCATAGACGACGGTCTGCGCGAGGGCGCCCACGGCCATGCAGGCCGTCAGCAGCAATGTCATTGTTCTCTTCATTGTCGTTTGTCTTTAGCATGTATGGAATGAATGTCATGTCACGGGCATCCCGGTCAGCCGGCAGGGGTGCGTGGGCACCGTCCTGCCCTGTCAGTTGTATGAGTTGTCATAGAACGTCTGCTCCACCTTGAATGCCTTTGTCTGGTAGTAGGCGGCGGACTCCAGGAAATCCAGCGCCCCGCCGATGAGGTCGAACTTGTAGTATCCCAGCACGGTGTATCTCATCAGTTCCTTCTTCTTGCTCAGGTCGTGTATGATGTCATACTGCAGGGAAAGCACGTGGTTGGTGAACGTCCTCCGCTGGAGGTCCGTCCCCATGTTCACCGTGAGGTTCTTCATCTTGCCGCTGAACGTGTTGTCCATGACCTCGCCCCCGAACTGAGCGGCGAACAGCCTGGCCAGCGCCTTGGTCTTGCGGACGAAGTTGACCTGGGAGTCATAGCCTAGCATGATGACCGCCACCTTCGCCCCCAGGTCCCTGTATGTCGCCTTGATGCCCCTGAGCGACTTGACGTCCACGTCCGGCGTGGTCAGTCCCCAGTCCCTCACCATGTCCAGGATCTCCGTCTCGAGGTCGTATATCTTCACGAAGTTCAGCCTGATGGTGTTCAGGTTGTCCGCGAAGTAGAGCCAGTTCATGATGCCCCTCTCGCGCACGTGCAGCGAGTCCAGCACCCTGTCCAGCTTCGCCGTCTTCTTGGTGTTCTCCGTCTGCTGCTGCCTCATCAGCTCCGTCTGCACGATGCGGTCGTTCAGCAGCCTGATCTGCTGCTTGTGGAAGCTGATGGCCAGCTCCGTGTTGACGATGTCCCTGGGCAGGTCGATGGCCTCGGACGGCAGGCACGCCACGGCCAGCATCAGGGCGGCTAAAAGCACTCTTCTCATTTTCGTTCCTCCTTTCTTGTCAGAGATCGTCGGCTCTCTCTTTCAGCTTGTTGATTTTGTCGATGATCCGGTCGCATGTCCTCTTGGCCTCCCACTGTGCGCAGTAGGTCTTGAAGTCGACATACTGGAGTATTTTCAGCTTCGCCGACTTCTGGCTGGACGCGTAGATGATGATGGTCAGCTGCCAGTCCATCTTGTTCAGTTCCGTCAGGATGGCGCTCGCCAGCATGTAGCGGTCCCTCGAGCTGAGGAAGTTGTATCCGTCGCTCTCCCTGTCATCCTGCTTGAAGGGGTTGTCGGCATGCCCGTTCGACACGATCTGCGTGTACTGTTTCGCCAGGCTTGTCAGCGACCGCTGCACCTTCAGGATGTTCTCGTATGTCGATGCGGCGGACAGCGGGTCTCTCATCGTCACCGATATGGCCGTGCCTATCTTCGGGACGAGCGCCAGCGCCTTCGCCTTGATCTGCTTGTAGATGGCGGACTCCCTGCCAAAGCCCGTCACGTTCCTCCTCGCGTTGTGGTAGAACGTCTTCAGGGCCGTTATCGTGGTCGCCATGGCCATGATGCTGTCATTCCGCTTGCGGGACAGCTTCACCGTGTCCCTTATCGCCATCTCATGGCCGGCGGCGACACCCGTGTTGTAGGTAATCTGCGCCGCGCTCTTCAAGTCCATCTCCACGCTTTGCGCGGAAGCGCCGGCGGCCGTCAGCACAGCCGTGCAGAGCACCCATATCTTGACTGTCGTTTTCATCTTCATCCGTTGTTTTGATTGTTGCTGTGGTTCGGTAAGTCCCTCGATGTACAGGTAATGCAAAGAGGCAGGCGGCAGGGAAAGGTTTTTTCTCACCACCTCTCCATGACCGCGTTATGGCTGTTGACCATCCTTGCGAACTCCAGGTATGACTTGCATCCCTTCTTCTTGTAGTCGCGCACCCAGGCCGTGATGGCCTTCTGCGTGTTGTTGCCATAGAAAGCCTTGTAGATTTTCAGCGACTCCTTCTCGTCACGCTCCGTGGTGTAGGCCATGTAGCACTCCGGCGGCTCCTCCACCCCCAGCACCAGTCCGTCCTGTCCGCGCCCGATGTAGACCTCCTTGAAATAGGAGCGTCCCTCGTGGTTGTCCAGCCGGTTGATGGTAAAGATCTTCTTGCGCTCCACCTCCGTGAGTCCGAGAATCTTCGCGATGTCGTCGTACCGGTCCTTGAACTTCGCCTGGTCGAGCAGGATCTTGATGTCGGAGTTGGAGATGATGGCCTCCTTGACGATGGGGGAAGAGATGACGTCGTTCAGCTCCTGCGTCACCACCCCAGCGATGCCCTTGAACTTGCGCACCGTCTTGTAGAGGTACTTGATGTACTCCGCCATGGTGGGGGAAGCGATGGCCTTCCACGCCTCCTCGATGATGAGCGCCTTGCGCCCCTTCTTGAGCCGCATCTTCTGGAGGAACACGTCCATGATGATGAGCGTGACGATGGGGAAGAGGATCTTGTCCTCCTTTATCTTGTCTATCTCGAAGACGATGAACCTTTCGTCGAAGAGGGAGTTGTCCATGTCGTTGTTGAGCGTGTGCTCCAGCTCTCCCCCTTTGTAGAACTGCTTCAGGACGAACTTGAACACGTTGCGCTCGAACTCTATCTTGTTCTCACGGCAGATGGTGGGGATGCGCTGCATGGCGAACTCATAGAAAGAGTTGAACGAGAGCGAAGTCACCTTCACCGAGCGCTTGTCCCGCTCCATCTCGTCAATCTGCTTGTCTATCTTGATCAGGTAGTTGCCCTCCATGACCTTCGGGGTCAGGCGCATGATCTGGTTGTTCGCCCCCATCTTCTCGCCTTCCGTGGCGGCAGAGTCGCGGATGACCGCATACATGCGGGAAATGAGGCGCTTGGCTTTCGCCCGCTCGGCCCGTTTCTTCTCCAGGGCCGCCTCATCCTCCAGCGTCTTCCGCTGCTGTTCATCCTGCTCCGGCTCTTCCCATTTCTGGTCGGAGGCCGCATTCATCTCTATCATGTCGTCGATGTCCTCCTGCAGCAGCTCAGGGGCCGTGCGCTCCATCTCCTCGCGCCACTGCTGGTAGTCCCCCGTCGCCTTCGCCTCGATCATCAGCTCCGTGCGGATGTTCTTGCGCTCCTCCGGCGAATACTTGGTGAAAGGGTGGAAATACTGCTGGTAGTACTCCTCCAGCAGCAGGTCGATGACACGCTCCTCCACCCCGGTCATCACCGCGCTGGAGCCCTTCCATATCAGGATGATGAGTGACTTGAGGAAGTTCTTCTTCTCCTTGAAGCCCTCCTCGTACTCCATCAGGGTGATCTTGAACGGGTTCATGGAGATGGGATGCTCCTTGGAGTACGAGATGTAGGTGCCGTTGAAATAGCCGCAGATGCCCTCGTAGGAGTCGCCGGTGTCCACCATCACCACGTCCGTGCCCTGCTCTATCAGCTGGCGCACCACGCTGTTCATGTGGAAGGACTTCCCGCTCCCGCTTGGGCCGAGGCAAAAGAAGTTGGAGTTGTCCGTATACTTGACCGCCCCTTCCTTTCCCGTGAAGTCGATGGCGATGGGCAGCCCGTGCCTGTCGGTGTAGTACACCTTCAGCGGTGTGGTCTCGGACTGCTTGACATACTCCTTGAAGAGGAAGCATGCCGCCGAGTCCATCAGCGTCAGGAAACGGTCGTATTCGGGATTCAGCTCGAAGGAGTTGCCGGGAAACGAGGAGCGGAACAGCTCCAGCTGGTTGAACGTGCTCTTGGAGATGCCGATGCCGCACTCGTACATGCGTGTCTCTAGGTAGCTTGACGTCTCGTTGACATGGTTCTGGTCCATGGCCACGAAGAACGAGAAGTTGCAGTAGCAAAGCACCTTGTTCTCTCTCTGCACCAGCTCCGTCACCTTCTGGATGTCCTCCACCGCCACCCTGTTGGACGGGTCGGGCATGGACTCATGCCTCTTCTGCTTGGCCATCAGCCGTCTCACCTCAGGACGTTGCCTGGGAATCATGATGACCTGGTTGTAGACGATGCAGTCCGCGTTGGGGCACTCCGTGAAGAAGGCGAACAGGTCCACCGGGATGGGGAAGCCGTTGACGATCCTGTCATGGTACGGCTGTATCTGCGTGGGAATGGCCGGGTCGTCCACGTCGATGACGGAGAAGCCCTTGACCACGGTGCTCCCGTTGATCTTGAGATAGTCATCGGAGCACTTGAAGTTGGTCATGGAGACGGGTCCCTTCTGGAAGTTGAAGGCCACATAGCGGTGGACGTACTCCTTGATCTCCTCCTTGTTGAGCACGTGGAAATCCAGCCCCTGGTCCTTGAGGATCTCTATCACCTTCTGCACCTTGAGGTGGAACGACTCCCATTTCTTGGAGTCGTATTTCCTGTTCGTCTCCTGGGAGATGATCAGGTAGGTGGAGATCTCCACGTAAGGTCTCCCCTCGTAGTAGTCGAAATACGCCTTCGAGAGGAACTCCGTGTTCTCGTCATAGTCATGGTGGTAGTGCTGCTTGCAGAAAATATCCTGTTTCTGCAGGCACGTGTCTTCTCCCAGCGTCTGCAGGATGTTCATGTAGACGCTGTGGAAGTCATAGTATTTCTCGATGTTGGTGCAGAACTGAAGGACGGGGTTCACCGTCTTGATGATGACGGAATAGTTCCCGTACTGGTCATACAGCACGGTGTTGAGGAAGTTCCCCTTCTCATCATACTCGTCGCTCAGCGAGGAATAGATGTTGTCGAAAACCTTCACCTTCTTTATCTTGCTCATTTCTTCTCTTTTCTCATTCCGTTTTCTCGTCGTGTATCGGATGGAATCCGCGGAAGAGCGCAGCGTTTCCTGTCGTGCGGGGTCTCTTCATCCCAAGTCATTTCCTGATCATGAAGATGTTGTGGTACACCAGGCGGTCCCGGCATTTCCTCTTGTTGTGCAGTCCCTGCTTCTGCTTGGTCCGTATGATGAGGTATCCTACGGCCACCACGATCAGCAGGAAGATGAGTGCCACGAGGAAGCTCGTTGTCGTCAGCAGTATGAGCGTTCCCATCATGGCCACTCCGACGATGCCCGCCATCCATCCCAGGAACCTGCCTCTGATTCCCTTGAACTCCAATGGTCTCTGAAGTCCAACCAGCATGGGGTAAGTTGGAAATTGCTTGCTCATGTCATGTGCATGGTCATCCAAGGGCATCCCAGAAGGGGACGCCCTTGGACAGTGGTTAGTCGAACATGGCGGGAAGGGCTGTGGCAAGTGCCACGAGGCCAGCGCATCCGCCGACGGTCAACATGATGGTCTTCTTGACATCCTGCTCTCCATTGGTCATCTTGAAGTAGATGGTGAAGGCACCGATGACGGCGCAGATGGCGGCCAGGGCGTACACGATGTTGCGCACCGGCTCCACGTATCCCTTGAAGTTGGCGCCGATTTCAGTGAGCTTGCCGGCGATGCCGTCAGCAGCGAGAGCTGGAGAGATGGCGCATGCCGCCACGATGGCGAGCATGAGGACCTTTTTGCAAAGGAGAGATTTGGCAATGTGCTTGGCCTTCTTGCCTATGTTTTTCAGAAAGTTCATTTCGTTAATTCTTTTTTTGGGTTTGGTCCGCTAACGAATTAAAGAAATGGATGCCTGAGTTATGGCCGCCATCCAACAGGGTGTTGGCGACGGGCCGCAGAGATCCAAACAGCCAGGTCGTTACCTGCTGTTTTCGGCACTGTGGGCATAGCGTCCTACATGCCTCGGGAATCCTCAGCGAAGGGCCGGCCGTGCCTGACCCATGAGCATCCTTGTAAAGAAACCTAAAGAATTAAAGAAAGTGATTGTGCGGCCTTGTGGTTGTCGGTGGGTTCCGCTGTGCGGGCGGCATCCAGGCCTTGACACATCTTTTAAAGTAATTAAAGAATTAAAGAAATGTACCCTTGTGAGATACGGTTGTTTTGATGCTGATCTTATTCTGTAGACCGGAAGTGGTCTCAGACAGCCCATGTCGTCGGCGGGGACGTTCATCACATCCCCTCGTCCTTCACCCAGAAGGCGATCTTGGACCTTCCCAGAGGGTTGTCGGGGTGGTCGGGGTTCCTGTCGAACATCTGGCAGACCTCCTCCACCTTGTAGGCGGCATTGCACATGATCTCCGCCTCCCTGTCCTCATCATCCAAGGAGGGCATGTAGTCAGACAAAGAGTGCTTGTTGACCTCTTGGGTTTGGATGACCTCCCCCGCTATCTCGTCAATGTCCACCTCCTCCTCTTCTGTCTTGACATTATCCTCCTTTGACTTCCTGAATCTCAGGTCATAGAGGATGTTGCCGGCATAATAGACGGCGTAGACGACGACAATCCCTGCAAAAACGCTACCGAACGACATACAATTTATATTTTTATCCAGTTGAGAGTCATTGTAACTTGAAGGCTTTGGAATGGGACAAGGAAGACTTGCGGACACAAAAAAAGTGTAGGCGAAATCTCTGGCTGACTCTCTGGGCCTGGAAAACCCCTTCAATACCAGAAACAAACACCTACACAAAAGGTTATGCCACAAGGAGGACATCCATCCCCACTTGTGTATATCTTTGTTAGCTGTAAGGGTCCTAATTGAAGACGTTTGAATTTCCAGTTTCGAGGTCAGCGGACGTTATCTCTTTTCCAGCTACTGCTATTCTTGTTACGCCTGCAAATGTAAGCAAAAATTTCAGAACTGCAATACTTTTTCCAAGAATTATTTTCAAAATCGGGGAATAATATTCT
>ONAG01000109.1 GCA_900315745.1 uncultured Prevotellaceae bacterium | reverse complement strand
CACTTACATCCATTGCGATGGATCATCCAATAACTGCCACAATCTCGGCAGCGACATCGCCGGCACTGAATACGACGTGGCGCATGTGAAATGGGGCGGTTCATGGGTGATGCCGTCAAGTGCGCAGCAAGATGAATTGATAAGCAACTGCACTTACGAATGGACTACGGTGAACGGTATTAAAGGAGGCAAATTAACCAGTAAGACCAATGGTGGCAGCATCTTCTTGCCGGCAGCGGGCTACCGCTTGGATGACGGCCTCTACAGTGCCGGCTCGTACGGCGACTACTGGTCGTCCACGCAGTACCCGTCGCGCAGGTACGACGCCTACTACCTGTACTTCAGTTCGGGCGGCGCGTACACGAACAGTTACTACCGCACTTTCGGTGAAAGTGTCCGCCCGGTGGTCAGTAATTAGTGCATCCTTTCCCTGCTTGAAGGACGCAACTTGAAAGACGCACCCCAAAACCCTTTTATGCGCAAGGGCTTGCGGTGGGGCGCATGCCTCCCAAGGCGAGGTCCTTATGTCATACATAACACTAAAGGTGGGCATTGGCCCCACCTTTAGTGTTTTAGATGGAGCCATATTATCTTCAAATCCCAACCATCGGATTTGCAAACTATGAGGATAAAAATGTGACTTTGCTCATTTTGTTCACTTTTTCATTGGAAAAGAGGACCAAAACACTTAATTTTGCATGGAAAAGTGAACGATAGATGAAAAAACTATACATAGAGACCTATGGATGCCAGATGAATGTCGCCGACAGCGAGGTGGTGGCGTCGGTGATGCAGATGGCAGGATATGAACCCACGGACAATGCCGAGGAGGCGGATGCCGTATTCCTCAACACCTGTTCGGTGAGGGAAAACGCCGAAAACAAGATATACCGCAGGCTCGAAGTGCTGCATGGCGAGAACAAAAAAGGCCGCCACCGCATCCTTGGAGTCTTGGGATGCATGGCAGAGCGAGTGAAGGACGACCTCATAGAGAACCACCATGCCGACCTCGTGGCTGGCCCGGATGCATACCTCAACCTGCCCGACCTCATAGCACAAGCCGAATTAGGGCAGAAAGCCATCAACATAGAACTTTCGACGACAGAGACCTACCGCGACGTGGTGCCACGGAGAATCCCCGGCAGCCATATCGGAGGGTTCGTCAGCATCATGAGAGGCTGCAACAATTTCTGCCATTATTGCATCGTGCCATATACAAGAGGACGTGAGCGCTCACGTGACGTGGAGAGCATATTGCGCGAGGTGAGAGACCTGCAGGAGCGAGGTTACAAGGAAGTGACATTGCTCGGGCAGAACGTCAACTCCTACCACTTTGCAGACAGGGGAAAGGACATTGGCTTCCCACAACTGCTGAGAACCGTTGCCGATGCCGCTCCCACCATGCGCGTGAGGTTCACCACGTCGCACCCCAAGGACATGAGCGACGACACGCTGCATGTCATTGCCGACACGCCAAACGTGTGCCGGAGCATACACCTGCCCGTGCAGAGCGGAAGCGACAAAATACTGAAACTGATGAACAGGAAATACACCCGTGAGTGGTACCTGGGACGCGTGGATGCCATCCGCCGCATCATTCCCGACTGCGGACTATCTACCGACATCTTCGTGGGATACCATGACGAGACGGAGGAAGACCACCAGATGTCGCTGTCGCTGATGAGGGAGGTGGGCTACGACTCCGCCTTCATGTTCAAGTACAGCGAGCGCCCCGGCACATACGCCTCGAAACACCTGCCCGACAATGTGCCGGAAGAAGAGAAGATAAGAAGGCTCAACCAACTCATACAGCTGCAGACAGAGATGTCTGCCATCGCCAACCGCCGCGATGAGGGCAAGACCTTCGATGTGCTGGTGGAAGGCTTCAGCAAGAGGTCGAGGCAGCAGCTGATGGGTAGAAACGAGCAAAACAAGGCTGTGGTCTTCGACAAGGGAAAGCACCATGTCGGCGACACCGTGAAGGTGAGAATCACGAGCTCGTCGAGTGCCACCCTCTTGGGGGAGAGCGTCGATGAACAAGCCTCATGACACAAAGACCACAGTAATCCCAACAACGACATCATGAAAGAATTCCTGCAAGTGCTGCGGCGGTTTGTGCCGCCATATAAGAAATACCTTGCACTGTCGGTGCTGTTCAACATCCTTTCCGTGGTGCTGAACATATTCTCCTTTGCCGCCTTGGTGCCCATCTTGCAAATAATATTCAAGACAGGGGATGCAGAGACAGCCACCACGCTGATGGCATGGGACTGGGACCATGCCAAGGAGGTGCTCATGAACAACATGAACTATTATGTGAACCAGATGATAGCCGACATCGGGCCCACCACCACGCTGCTCATCATAGGCATTTTCCTCGCAGTGATGACGTTCCTGAAGACCGGTGCCTATTTCCTCTCCTCTGCCACCATCATACCGATACGCACCGGCGTGGTGCGCGACATACGCAACCAGCTTTACCGCAAGATTACGTCGCAGTCGTTGGGCTTCTTCTCCGAGGAGCGCAAGGGCGACATCATAGCACGTATGAGCGGCGACGTGCAGGAGATAGAGAACTCCATCATGTCGAGCCTTGACATGTTGTTCAAGAACCCCATCCTCATCATTGGCTATTTTGCCATGCTGCTGTTCATATCATGGCAGCTGACGCTCTTCACCCTGATCATCGTGCCCATCATGGGATGGTTCATGGGCTTCGTGGGCAGGAAGTTGAAGAAGAACTCCATCAAGGCACAGGCACTGTGGAGCGACACCATGAGTCAGGTGGAGGAGACCTTGGGCGGCTTGCGCATCATCAAGGCGTTCTGCGCCGAGGGGAAGATGAACGACCGCTTCGACCGCATCAACTCGGCTTATCGCAACGACATCATGCGGGTGAACATCCGTCAGTCGATGGCACATCCCATGTCCGAGTTCCTCGGTACGGTGATGATAGTCATCGTGCTGTGGTTTGGTGGCGTCCTCGTGCTCAACAACCAGACACTTTCCGGTCCGATGTTCATCTATTACATGGTGATGCTCTACAGCATCATCAACCCCCTGAAGGAATTCTCCAAGGCAGGGTACAACATACCCAAGGGACTGGCATCCATGGAGCGTGTGGATAAGATATTGTTGGCAGAGAACGACATCAAGGAACCCGCCAATCCCAAGCATATCGCAAGTTTCGAGCACCAGATAGAATTCCGGCATGTGTCGTTCAAGTATGCCGACCAATGGGTGCTGCGCGATGTAAACCTTGTCATCCCCAAGGGCAAGACCGTGGCGCTTGTGGGGCAGAGCGGCAGTGGCAAATCTACCCTTGTGGATCTCATCCCGCGATACTATGACGTGCAGGAAGGACAGGTGCTCATCGACGGCATCGACGTGCGGGAACTGGGGATACACGACCTGCGCTCGCTGATAGGCAATGTCAACCAGGAGTCGATACTCTTCAACGACACCTTCTTCAACAACATCTCCTTCGGCGTGCCCTCCGCCACCCAGCAACAGGTGGAGGAGGCGGCACGGATAGCCAACGCCCATGAGTTTATCATGGCATCCGACCATGGGTATGAGACGAGCGTGGGCGACCGGGGCGGACGACTGTCAGGAGGACAGCGCCAGCGGGTGAGCATAGCACGCGCCATCTTGAAGAACCCGCCAATACTCATCCTCGACGAGGCCACTTCGGCTCTCGACACCGAGAGCGAGCGACTGGTGCAGGATGCCCTGGAGAGGCTCATGAAGACACGCACCACGGTGGCAATAGCCCACAGGCTATCGACCATACGCAACGCAGATGAGATATGCGTGCTGCATGAGGGGCGCATCGTGGAGAGAGGCACCCACGAGGCACTGCTCGCTGCCGACGGCTATTATAAGAAACTACACGACATGCAAGCGTCATGAACATAGTCTATCCCATCATACGGGCAGGGTTCTACCTGTTCTCTCTCTTGCCCTTCAGAGTGCTTTACTTCTTCTCCGACGGCTTCTATCTCGTGGTCTATAGGCTCATCGGCTACCGCAAAAAGGTGGTGAGGAACAATCTCACGTCGTCGTTCCCAGAGAAGGACATCCAAGAGATAAAGAGCATAGAGAGGAAGTTCTACCATTTCTTCTGCGACTATTTCGTGGAGACCATCAAACTGCTGTCCATCACTCCCGAGACGTTGGCAAAACACATGGAATTCAGGGGAGTGGAGGAGATGGAGAAATGCTTCGACAAGGGACAGACATGCGCAGCCATCCTGGGACATTACTGCAACTGGGAATACCTCTCCACCGTGGGAGTGGCATTCAAGCGCCATCCCGACGCTGTCATGGGACTGATTTACCATCCTCTATATAATAAGGTGTTCGACAGGCTGTTCATCGACATACGCCAGCATCTTGGTGGGGTGTGCATACCCAAGAAGGACATATTGCGCTATCTTGTGAAATATAGAAGGGAAAACAGGATGTCGCTCTTTGGGTATATTTCCGACCAGGGACCCAAGTGGAACAACATACACCTGTGGCTGCCGTTCCTCAACCACGACACGCCGGTGTTCACCAATGGGGAGAAAATCATCCGCAAGATGAACAATGCCGTATTTTATGTGGATATGGAGAGGCCGGCAAGAGGCAAGTATGTGGTGACCTTCAAGCTCATCACACTCACGCCTGGCGAACTGGAGGAGAATGCCATAACAAGGCAGTTCTTCGCCATGCTTGAGGAGACCATACGGCGCGAGCCACACCTATACCTCTGGAGCCACAACAGGTGGAAACGCACGCACGAGGAGTTCGACAGGCTCTTCAAGGTGGTCAATGGCAAGGTGCTGCCAAGGGAGGAATGACCTTTGGCGCAACGGCGAACGCATCGCGTGTGAAATCAATAGAGAGTAAAAAATAAGAAACCATAAATTCCATACATCATGAAAATCATCAACCTGAGTGACAACAACTCGATTGTCAGCCAGTATATGGCAGAAATCCGCGACAAGAACTATCAGAAAAACCGTCTGCTTTTCCGCAACAACATCATGCGCATTGGCGAGATGATGGCATACGAAATATCAAAGACACTCGACTATGAGCCACGCGACATCGCCACGCCCCTCGGCATCGCCACCGTCAATGTGCCCATCGACAAGATAGTGCTGGCAACAATCTTCAGGGCTGGCCTGCCATTCCATTCCGGCTTCCTGAATGTCTTCGACCATGCCGGCAACGCCTTCGTCAGCGCATACCGCGAGTATGTGGATGAGGAGCATCACAAGGTGGGCATACACGTGGAATATCTCGCCACGCCAAGCATCGACGAGAAGAACCTCATCATCGCCGACCCGATGCTCGCTACCGGCGGGAGCATGGAACTGGGCTACAAGGCTTTCCTCTCGAAAGGCATTCCCAAGCGGATACATGTGTGTTGCGTGATAGCCACTCCGGAAGGCATCGAACATATCAAGCGAACCATGCCCGACGACAAGACCACCATCTGGTGTGCCGCCATCGACCCTGGCATGAACGAGCACAAGTATATCGTGCCCGGTTTCGGCGACGCTGGCGACCTGTGCTTCGGCGACAAGGTGTAGGCTGTCGGAAATGGGAAACATATTTTTCTCCATATCCCTTACTAAATGGATTTTTTGCACTACCTTTGTAGGCTCTAACGAAAAATAATATTGAAATGGCATATTTGTTTACATCAGAATCCGTATCCGAAGGTCATCCCGACAAGGTGGCAGACCAGATTTCCGACGCATTGCTCGACCAGTTCTTGGCTTACGACGACAAGGCACGATGTGCCATAGAAACATTCGTCACGACAGGTCAGGTGGTCATCATGGGTGAGGTGCATTCCGAGGCTTACATCGACTTGCAGACCATTGCCCGCAAGACAATAAACAAGATTGGCTATACCAAGTCGGAATACCAATTCGACGGCAACTCCTGTGGCATCATGTCCGCCATCCACGAACAGAGTGTCGATATCAACAGGGGCGTGGACCGCGAGGATGAGGAAAAGCAGGGCGCCGGAGACCAGGGCATGATGTTCGGATATGCCACCAATGAGACGGAAGAATATATGCCCGTTTCCCTATATCTCGCACATCTTCTCATGGCAACCCTGGCAGAGATAAGGCGTGAGGGGAAGGTGATGACCTACTTGAGGCCCGACTCCAAGAGCCAGGTCACGGTGGAATATTCCGACGACAACATTCCTCAGCGCATACACACCATTGTGGTTTCAACACAGCACGACGAGTTTGACAGCGATGAGAAGAAGATGCTGGCAAAGATTCACGACGACGTGGTGAACATCCTCGTGGCACGTGTGAAGGAGAAGATACACAGCGAGAAGGTGCTCGCCCTCTTCAATCCCGACATCATCTATCACGTCAACCCCACGGGCAAGTTCGTCATCGGAGGACCACATGGCGACACCGGACTGACAGGCCGCAAGATCATCGTGGACACCTACGGCGGCAAGGGCGCACATGGCGGTGGCGCTTTCTCGGGGAAGGACTCCAGCAAGGTGGATCGCTCGGCAGCCTACATGGCACGTTATGTGGCAAAGAACATGGTTGCTGCAGGCGTGAGCGACGAGATGCTCGTGCAGTTGAGCTATGCCATCGGTGTGGCAGAGCCGGTGAGCGTGTATGTGAACACCTACGGAAGGTCGAAGGTCAACATGACTGACGGCGAGATAGCCGAAAAGGTGAAGAAATTGTTCGTGCTCACCCCCAAGGCGATAGAGAAGAAGTTGAAGCTGAGGCAACCGATGTATCTTGAGACTGCAGCCTATGGCCACATGGGGCGCAAGAATGTGACGGTGAGCAAGAAGTTCGAAAGCTTCTATCACGAGACAAAAGTGATGGATGTGGAACTCTTCACTTGGGAGAAGCTCGACATGATAGACAAGGTGCGTGAATCATTTTCCATTAGATGAACCCTGACTCCACCTCCACTTTCGATTATCACTGGGTGAGCTCGCCAATGCGAGTGGATGCCAAAGCGGGCGATGTGGCGGTGAATGCCGACACCGTGGCAACTGATACCCTTGCCACTGACAGCCTGAGGACCGACAGCCTGAAGGCTGACAGCCTGAGGACCGACAGCCTGAAGGCGAAAGTCGATACCATTCCAAGCATGTTCTCTCCCACTGGCAAGTCGGGCGTGATGGCTGCGCCGGCGCCATACAATGTGGCTACCGACGACGTGGTGGGCTCCTGTCTCATGGGCGGACTGCTGATAGCAATCTTGGCACTTGCAGTGTCCTTGAAGTTTGTGGGGAGGCAGATGCACAACTTTTTCTATGTGGAGAACGACCGCACGACCACAGTCCCGGACCTGCCTCGCGAACTTGCTGGTCAGTGGGTGCTCGTGGCATATTGCGCATTGGTGATGGGTGTTGCCACATATTTCGGCTACGTCACACTTGGAGGTTCTGGAGAATGGGCGTTGCCACCACATACGCTCTTGGCGGTGTCGGTGGGCGTGTTCGTCTGCTATTTTATTCTCAAGGCAATAGCATACCAATTTGTCGATTGGGTGTTTTTTGACGTGAAAAAAAACGAACAATGGAACAAGAGCCAGCTCTTCCTCACGGCAATGGAGGGCTTGTGTGTCACGCCCATTGTGCTGCTCCTTGTTTATGGTGACTTGTCGCTCAATGGAGCCTATGTTTTGATGGCAATTGTAGTCATTTTGGCTAAAATTCTATCTTTTTATAAGTGTTATATTATCTTTTTCCGACGTTTTGGGGCTTTAATGCAAATTTTTTTGTACTTTTGTGCCCTCGAATTGGTACCTCTTGCCGCATTGGCAGGCTTGTTGGTGTCAGCGAGAGAGTTCCTGCAAATAAATTTTTAGTACAATTATAAAGTGCCCGTCCTATGTTGAAGAAGATATTGGTGTCGCAACCAAAGCCGTCAAGTGACAAATCTCCTTACTATGATATCGCGCGCGAATTTGGCGTGGAATTAGTCTTTCGTCCATTCATCAAGGTGGAAGGACTGTCTGCTCGTGAGTTCAGACAGCAGAAAGTGAGCATTCTCAACTACACTGCCATAGTGTTCACCTCACGCCATGCCATAGACCATTTCTTCACCCTTGCTAAGGAACTGAGAGTCACCATCCCCGAGACGATGAAGTATTTCTGCGTCACGGAGACCATAGCATTGTACATACAGAAATATGTGCAGTACAGGAAGCGCAAGGTGTTCTTCGGCACTACGGGCAAGCTCATCGACCTCATACCGCTGATGGTGAAGCACAAGACAGAGAAGTATCTTGTTCCCATGAGCGACATCTTCAATCGCAGCATCACCGAACTGCTCGATTCCAAGGGATTGCAGCATAAGGAATGCGTGATGTACCGCACCGTGAGCGACGATTTCACCACCGAGGAGGTGGAGCAGTTCGACTATGACATGCTTCTCTTCTTCAGTCCGGCAGGCGTGAATGCTCTTACCAAGAATTTCCCCAATTTCGACCAGGGGGATGTGCGCATAGGCGCTTTTGGCCCTGCCACGGCAAAGGAAGTTGCCGAGCGTGGCTTGCGCCTCGACCTTCATGCACCCACACCTGAGTTCCCATCGATGACGGGTGCCTTGAAAGACTACCTGATGAAGATTAAATGATGCCATCTGGGGGTAGGCTCTCTTTGGGCAGGGAGGAGCGTGTGACCGGCAGGACGCTGGTGCAGACGCTGTTCAAGGGCGGCGCAAGCCGCTCCATGTCTTATTACCCCATTAGGGCTGTCTATTGCTTGGTTGACGAAAAGGCGCCCACAAGAATCCTTGTCAGTGTGCCAAAGCGCTGTTTCAAGAGGGCAGTGAAGCGCAACAGGGTGAAGAGGCAGATGAGGGAAGCCTACCGCTTGCAGAAGCACATCCTCGACGAAAAGGTGGCTGCCATGACAGACAAGTCGTTGGTCATTGCGTTCGTCTGGCTCGATGACAAGTTGCGTGACAGCAACGAGGTGCATGACAGGATGGGAAGAATCCTCACAAGAATTAGCGAAAAGATATGAGTGCTGTAAGAGAGATGCTGCGTATGCTCGTGCGTGCCTTGTGCGAACTGCTCAAGTGGCTTCTCATGTTGCCGATCCTCTTCTACCAGCGGTGCGTCAGTCCCTTCACGCCACCTTCGTGCAGGTTCACTCCCACTTGTTCGGAATATGCCCGTCAGGCATTGGCGAAATATGGACCCTTCAAGGGGACGTGGTTGGCTGTAAGGAGGATACTCAGATGCCATCCGTGGGGTGGGAGCGGTTACGACCCCGTGCCATGAGAAGCACGTTGGCTGACAGATGATTCGCAATCACCCTTGGGCAATCAATAATTAACAGGAACAACAAAACTATCCATACGATGATAAAAAATTTTGTAGAAGAATTGAAATGGCGTGGCATGCTCGCTCAAATCATGCCAGGAACAGAGGAATTTCTTAACAAGGGAATGGTGGCTGCATATCTTGGCACCGACCCCACAGCCGACAGTCTCCACATCGGCCATCTTTGTGGCATCATGATGCTCCGTCACTTGCAGCGTTGCGGCCACAAGCCCATAATTCTTGTGGGTGGTGCGACGGGCATGATTGGCGACCCATCGGGAAAAAGTCAGGAGCGCAACCTGCTCGACACCGAAACTCTCTATCACAATCAGGAGTGCATCAAGAAGCAGGTGGCAAAGTTCCTTGACTTCGAGGCAGAAGGACCCAACAGCGCTGAGTTGCGACTTCGCACGCGAGGTGGGAAAGCACATCACCGTAAACTACATGATGGCAAAGGATAGTGTGCAGCAGAGGCTCAACGGCACTGCCCGCGACGGCTTGTCGTTCACGGAGTTCACATACCAGCTCTTGCAGGGCTACGACTTCCTGCACTTGTACAAGACCAAGAACGTGCGTCTGCAGTTGGGTGGCAACGACCAATGGGGAAACATGACCACCGGCACGGAACTCATCCGTCGCAAGTTGGGCCAGGAGGCAGAGGCTTTCGCGCTCACCTGTCCGCTCATCACCAAGGCTGACGGCAAGAAGTTTGGCAAGACGGAGAGCGGCAATGTATGGCTCGACCGCAACCGCACCACTCCTTACGCTTTCTATCAGTTCTGGCTTAATGTAAGCGATGACGACGCAGAGCGCTATATCAAGATATTCACCAGCCTTGACAAGGAGACCATCGACGCCTTGGTGGAAGAGCACAGGCAAGACCCGGGTCGCCGTGTGCTGCAGCGCCGTCTGGCAGAGGAGGTGACGGTGATGGTGCATTCGCGCGAGGACCTCGACATGGCGATAGAGGCATCAAACATCCTTTTCGGCAAATCCACCAAGGAGAACCTGTTGAAGCTCGACGAGCAGACCTTGCTCGATGTCTTCGACGGCGTGCCACATTTCACGCTGCCCGCCGACCAGTTGGGTCAGCCCGCCGTGGAAATCTTCACAAGGGACGACGTGAAGGTGTTCGCCAGCAAGGGCGAGATGCGCAAGCTCGTGCAGGGTGGCGGCGTGTCGCTCAACAAGGAGAAGTTGGCTGCTTTCGACAGGATTGTCACTGCCGAAGACCTCATCGACGGCAAGTATCTCCTCATGCAGAGAGGCAAGAAAAACTACTATCTTGTCACGGTGAAATAAAAAACATCGGCAAAAATTTGGTGGTGCTCCAAAAAAGCACTACCTTTGCAGCCGATTTCTGGGTCATGGTGTAATGGTAACACTACAGGTTTTGGTTCTGTCATTCTGGGTTCGAATCCCGGTGACCCAACATCAAAAATCGCCAAGCGCTTGTTTTACAAGACTTGGCGATTTTTGGTTTTCTAAAATTTCCGAGTGTCGCAACACACCCTCATTTCGTATGGACTAATTGTTATTTGGCTATGAATTCTTGTCCATTTTGGATATAGAGGCTTCCCTTTATGACTTTCTTCACTTTGCATCCCATCAAATCATAGATGGGAGAATCGTTTTGGTTGTCAACGGTTGTTTCTTGAATAGCTATAGTCATATAATAAGGTACCTTGAGAAAAGAGTGAAAAGTAGAAAAAACTTGCTGTTTGCTTTGAAAATAAATCGGAAATCGCTATCTTAGCGGCGGTTTTCATAAATGACAAGTCATAAAAGATAATCGCATGATGGAGAGACGTTACCCTGTAGGAATACAGACATTTTCTGAAATCGTCAAGGAAGGTTACGTTTATATTGACAAGACCGACTTGATGTGGCGGATGCAGCGGTTGAGCAAATATATCTTTCTTGGTCGTCCGCGTCGTTTCGGCAAGTCACTTCTCGCCACCACGCTATGCTCCTTTTTCGAGGGTCGCCGCGAACTTTTCGAGGGACTCAAGGTAATGGAACTGGAGAAGGAGTGGCGCTGTCATCCAGTGTTTCACATCGACGTGAGCAGTGCCAAAGGTCAGGAGAGCAAGGAGGATTTGCGCAAGATGCTGATGCTGCGGTTGAAGCCATATATGAAGATTTATGGTTCAGACCCTGATGAGACTACTCCCGGTGGGGTGTTGGATGGTCTCATCCGCCGTGCTTACGAGCAGACAGGAGAGCAGGTGGTGGTGGTCATCGACGAGTACGATGCCCCTTTGCTTGAGGTGCTGCACGAGGAGGAGCTGTTGCCAGCTTTCCGGCGTATCATGCAGGAATTTTACCAATGCCTCAAAGTCCGAGAGGCAATGATACGGTTCTGCTTCATCACAGGAATCACCAAGTTCTCGCAACTGAGCATCTTCTCCACCATCAACAACCTCACAAATATCTCGTTGCAGCCTGAGTTCGCCGCCATTTGCGGCATCACTGGAGAGGAGATTGACACGCAGATGAAGCAAGATGTGGAGTTGCTCGCCCAACGCTACAACTGTTCACTTGAAGAGATGCGCCAGAAGCTTCGTGACAAATACGATGGCTATCATTTCTCCGAGGAGTCACCCGATATTTACAACCCTTTCAGCCTGATGAAGACCTTCAACCAACGAGTGCTGAAAAATTGGTGGTTTGAAAGCGGCACACCTTCATATTTGTTGCGGCAGATGCGCAAGTTCCGAACAGACATCACCAAACTTGATGGTTTGGTGGCACCAGCCTCGGCATTTGACCAGCCCACGGAGAACATGCGAAACGCCCTGCCCCTGCTCTTCCAAAGCGGATACCTCACCATCAAAGACTATGACTTCGATGGTGACTACTACACCTTGGGTATTCCCAACCAGGAAGTGCGAGTAGGTTTCACTGAGGGATTACTGCCCATTATAGCCGGCTTGGAGGCTGCAGACGTTCAGACATGTTTTGCCCTGCGCTTCAGGAATGCCCTGCGTTCTGGCGATACCGACCTTGCCATGCGCGAGCTGCAGGCATATATGGCTGGACTGCCCTACGTGGAGGGGTTCAAAAAGAAGTTGGAGGAGGTGGCTGTGGCAGAAGGCTTCTACGAATGGTCGCTTTATCTCATTTTTTCCATGCTCAACGTGTATGTGCAGACACAGGTGAAGTGTGCCAATGGAAGGGCTGACATGGTGGTGTTCATGCCTGATGCCATCTATGTGTTGGAACTGAAGCTCAATGGGACGGCAAAGGAAGCCCTGGAGCAAATAGACAACAAAGGCTACGCTCTGCGCTACGCCACCGACCGGCGGCGTGTGGTGAAAGTTGGCATGGCATTCTCCGTGGAACAGCGGTCGCTGACAGATTACATAATTGAGGAACTGGAAGCTTGACGCCTTCTCCAGCACCATGCCGTGATGCCTTTTGTTCTTCATCTTCGGTTTGGGGGTGTGTCAAAATGAAGATTTGCACTACCGTTATTTACAATTTGCAGTCATCATGACGGCCTGATAGGCCAATAAGCACATAGCCCAGGGCAACGCCCTGGTTTTTATGTTTGGCAACAATTATCGCCCTGAAAGGGCAAAAGCATTAATTGTCAACGCTTTTGCCCTTTCAGGGCGATGTCGATACTCTACTTTATACCCAGGGCGATTGCCCCGGGCTGATAGATGCTGGCCCTTCAGGCCGTTTTCTTTCCTTACAATCTGTAAGTTTTGTATTCAAGATATTTCTTTTTGGCAGCACCCCCTTGATGTTTTTTTTGATGAAAACATTCCTCTGTTTCATTTATTTTTTGTAAGTTTGCAAGCAAACTGACAATCAAAAAACAACAACGATGAAAACAAATTACGAAATCCGCTATGCAGCCCATCCAGAGGATGCAAAAAGTTACGACACGCAGCGCATACGCCGCGACTTCCTGATAGAAAAAGTCTTTGCCGCCGACGAGGTGAACATGGTGTATTCCATGTACGACAGAATGGTAGTGGGAGGAGCAATGCCCGTAAATGAAGAGTTGAAACTCGAGGCTATCGACCCCCTCAAGGCTCCGTTCTTCACCACTCGCCGTGAGATAGGCTTGTTCAATGTAGGAGGTCCTGGTGTCGTAAAGGTAGGGGAGGAGACTTTCGAGCTCGACTATAAGGAGGCACTATATATTGGCCGTGGCGACCGCGACGTGGTCTTCGTAAGCAAGGATGCGGCTTGTCCGGCAAAGTTCTATTTCAATTCCACAACAGCACACAAGGAATATCCATGCAAAAAGGTGACCAAGGATAATGCCGTGGTGGCTCACATGGGTAGTCTGGAGATGAGCAACGAGCGCAACATCAACAAGATGATAGTCAACCAGGTGCTGCCTACATGCCAGTTGCAGATGGGCATGACCGAACTTGCCACCGGCAGCGTGTGGAACACCATGCCAGCACACGTGCACAGCCGCCGCATGGAGGCATATTTCTATTTCGAGGTGCCAGAAGACCAGGCAGTGTGCCACTTCATGGGCGAGGTGGAT
>ONAG01000021.1 GCA_900315745.1 uncultured Prevotellaceae bacterium | reverse complement strand
AAATCTTTACGACATAACAAAGGCCGAGCTTGGGAAAGTTCGGCCTTTGAGCATTTTTTAACAAATAAGAGGGCATGCCTATTTTGACACACCCTCTTTCCTCATTTCGTCTCAATTTCCTCTTTCATGTCGATATATTGCCTTTTTGCATCATAAAACTCATATTGCAAAAAAGCTAATTTCTGGGAGGAAATTACATGCACGCCAAGTCCATATTTGAACTGCCATTTGCGCTTGAGGGAAATTATTCCCTGGTTGATGTAGGCAGCAACGTAAGGATGTACATGCAAGTAGAAGGTCTTGACGCCAATCTTGTTGACAAGGTGGTCAATTTTGCTCTCTAACTGGTCTGTAAAGACAATGCTCGACCTGATTTTGCCTTTACCAAAGCAGGTGGGGCATGTCTCTTCGACTGTTACATCCATTGCGGGTCTCACACGTTGTCGTGTGATTTGCATGAGGCCAAATTTGCTCAGAGGCAGGATGTTGTGGCGGGCGCGGTCTTTTTGCATGTTCTTGCACATGCGTTCATAAAGCATCTGCCGGTCTTCTGCAAGTTTCATGTCGATGAAATCGACGATGATGATTCCGCCCATGTCGCGCAACCTCAACTGTCGCGCAAGTTCATCGGCTGCGCCAAGGTTGACATCCAGTGCATTGGCTTCTTGGCCATTAGAAGAACGGGTGCGGTTGCCGCTGTTGACATCCACCACGTGCATTGCTTCCGTGTGCTCTATTATAAGATAAGCTCCGTGCTTGTAGTTCACTGTGTTGCCAAAACTCGACTTTATCTGCTTCGTGACATTGAAGTTGTCGAATATGGGCACCTTGCCTTCATAAAGCTTTACTATGCCCGCCTTTTCAGGGGCTATTAGAGTGACATAGTCTTTCACTTCTTTGCAAACTTCCTCGTCGTTCACAAAAATGTTCTCATACGAGGGGTTGAAAAGATCGCGTAATAAAGCAACGGCTCGACCCGTCTCCTCGAATACCAATTGTGGCCGGTTTTGGGTCTTTTGCACTTTGTTGATGGCGTCATCCCATCGTTTCAGTAAAATCTTGAGCTCATTGTCGAGTTCCGCCACTCTCTTGCCTTCTGCTACTGTACGTACAATGACACCGAAATTCTTAGGCTTGATGCTTTGTATTACTTGCTTTAGGCGGGCACGCTCCTCGCTGCTCTTGATTTTAGTGGATACGGAAACTTTATCGTTGAATGGCATGAGAACCAAGTATCGTCCTGCAAAACTCAATTCTCCTGTAAGTCGTGGGCCCTTGGTTGAAATGGGTTCCTTTACTATTTGCACCAACACCTCCTGGCCTACAGTCAGTGTTGTAGCGATGCTGCCGTCTTTTGATAAATCCGGCAGTCGAAATGCTTTTGAAATTGGATAAAGTTTCTTTCTGTCGCTTTGTACCTGCTTGAGGTATTTGGCGTAAGAGTTGAATTGGCTTCCCAGGTCAAGATAATGAAGAAAGGCGTCGCGCTCAAATCCTACGTCCACAAAACAGGCGTTCAAGCCTGGCATTAGTTTCTTTACCTTTGCTATGTAAACGTTGCCTACTGAAAATGATGCCGAGCGGGTTTCGTTTTGATACTCTACCAGTTTCTTGTCTTCAAGAAGAGCTATCGATATTTCCTGTGCACGGACATCAATCACTACTTCGCTGGTCATTCTACATGATCTTGTTTTACCCAAAACGGCATGTCAACAAATTCACAAGGAATTTCTTGACACGCCATCCAGCCGAATAGACTGTGGAGTGTAGGTTTTGCCTACTTGCTCTTATGCCTGTTCTTTCTCAGTCTCTTCTTACGCTTGTGGGTGGCCATTTTGTGGCCCTTTTTCTTTTTTCCGTTTGGCATAATTGATTAATTGATTGGATTGATATTTTGTTTTAATGCGTATCATTGAGAAATTGATAACGGAAAGCCGTTTAATCAATCTTCAAAATCGGCAACATCTTCTCCCTTCATCTTGCTTACGAAGCTCTTGGCAGGCTTGAAGCTTGGGAAGTCGTGAGCTGCTATCACCAAGGTGGTGTTCTTGGAAATGTTGCGGGCTGTCTTTTCTGCTCTGTGTTTCACAATGAAGCTACCGAACCCTCTCAGGTAAACGTTTTCCTTTTCGAGGAGACTGTCCTTAATTACCTCCATGAACGATTCAACAGTTGTTGCTATGTCCTTCTTTGCGAGACCTGTCGATGCCGAAATCTTGTTTATTATGTCTGCTTTAGTCATTATTATATAGATTTTATTGTTGTGAATTTTTACCACGTTGTAATTTGGGTTTGCAAATATACATGTTTTTGCTGTGATTTGAAAATTTATCTTGGGAATTTTTACTATTTTAATCCTAAAAAAGAGAGTTTGCCCTAATTTGCTCCATTTTAATGCTTTATATTGTTTGAAAAGTTATCCAATTCAATATGGCATTACATGGTGTCTTGTGAATTTTATATTACAAAATGTTTGTCAAAAAATGCGGCGAACCAAGAGATTCGCCGCATCTTAATTTATTTTAAGCTCCACCAGTGCTTGCGCTTCGGAGCTGAGTGATCTCGCAGACTTATTTTTCGTGCTTCTGAAATCATGTCTTCAAACGACTTGCCCTCTTTGATCATGTTGTACATGGTGCCCCAGTCGGGAAGACCACCCACATTGCGGTCATCTATCCAAACTTCTGCCTTTATTTTGCGCGAGAAGTGGTTGTTATACTCCTTGCGTTCTTCTGGATAGTCTTTGTTGACGGCATAGAATTCAACTCCACGTTGCCTGCACCATTCCACTGCCTCGTCGAGCAGTTCGTTCTCACGAACAGTCCAAAGGATGACCTGGTGTCTGTCGGCAATGAGCATCTTTAGCGTGTCGATGGCGAAAGGTATTTCCGCGCCTATCTCCGGATAGCGATGCTCCACTATGGTGCCGTCAAAATCTACTGCAATGACCATGAGAAGGTGTTATAGTTTGATGGAAGTATCGTTCTTGTTGCTGTAGTGGCTGTTGCTGTAGTTGCCATACGTACCATAGGTGCCGTAGCCACCGCCGTAGCCGCCGTAGCCACCATAGTTGCCATACTTGCCATAGCTTGTGTAACGGCTGTATTTGCCATATTTTCCGTAGCCATAGTAGTAGCCGTACTTCTTCTTCGACATGTCGATACCATTGATGACAATTGCCATGTTGGGCAACTTCTTCTCGTTGTGGAGTGTGTTCACCAAATCGAAGCTTGACTTCGGTGTGTAGTCGGCACGACACATGTAGATGGTGGCGTCGATCACGCGACCTACTTGGAGCGTATCGGTAACAAGACCCACAGGAGCGGTGTCGATGAGCACGTAGTCATAGTTGGCTTTCAGTACGTCAATGACGGTCTCCAACGACTGGCGGGAAATAAGTTCTGATGGGTTTGGTGGTACAGGACCAGCAAGCAGCAAGTCGAGGTTGCCATTAACGCCAGAAGGAATAATCTGGCTGCGGACATCCACATCGGTAGGATTCTCCATTGCGAGCAAAGGAGTGATGCCATGCTTGTGGTCGTCTATTTCGAAAAGTTCTGCCAGACGAGGCTTACGGATGTCAAGACCTACCAATATCACTTTCTTGCCTAACAAGGCGAAACTCACAGCCAGGTTGGCACAATTGAATGTCTTGCCTTCACCAGAGGTAGTGGAAGTGAACATGATGACTTTCTGACCTTCTCGTAGCATGAATTGTACGTTTGTACGCATGGCACGGAAGATTTCTTCCATCTGGTTGTTCTTGTTCTCATGTACCACGATGTCGGCCTTGGTCTTTGCCGTCTCACTTGCCACAGCAACATCGGCAATGATGGGTAGTGGTGTGAGTCGGGCTACATCATCGTGGCCTTCTATCTTGTATCTGAACAATTTCAGGAGGAAGAGCACCAATCCTGGGATGATAAGGCCTGCAACCAGGGCGATAGGGATGACCACTGTAGGTACAGGAGTGATCTGTCCATTGCTTTCAGGGGCTTCAATCAGTTTGCCCTTGTCGGCAGTAGAAGCCAATGAGATGGAGTTCTCTTCACGTTTTTGAAGCAGCATCAGGTAGAGGCCTGACCTAACTTCTTGTTGGCGACCTATCTGAGTCAGCATGCGCTCTTGCTCTGGGGTGGAGGAGATTTGAGTGGTGTATTTGCTGAATTGTTGCTGTATGCTGTTGCGCTGAATCTCCATGTTCTTGCGACTCTGTGCCATTGCTTTCTTGATGCTGGCGCTCAAGTCGTCGAGTTGTGCGGTCAGTGGCAGCACAGAGGGGCTTTCCTCAGATGCTGAGCGGAGCAGCCTGTTGCGCTGCAGCACAACCTCGTTGTATTTGCTTATAAGGCTTGATGCAGTTCCATCTGACAGTCCGACATTTGATGGCAGGGTCTGATATTGATTCTCGCTTCTGTCCATATAATCGGATATGCTGTTGAGAAGAGCCATTTGCGTATTGGCTTCAGCTAATTTGCGGTCATATTCGTTAGATCCAGTCATGGCTGAAGTAGCGTTCATACGGAGCTCAGTCATGTGTTGGCTCTTCTTGTATGCCTCAAGTTGACCTTCGGTCTCACCAAGTTCTGCATTGATTTTCTCAAGACGTCCGTTGATGAATTCCTCAGTGCGGTATGCCACTTCGTTCTTGTCTTCATTTGCCTGACGGTTGTAGCAGATGGCAAGTTGGTTCAAGTAGTCAAGCGAACGCCTTGGAATCTCATCAATGATGGACATCTTCACGATGGTCGTGTTCTTGGAAGTTGGTGAGACATTGAAATAGCGCTTGAACTTCTTGGAGGCGGTAATTGGAGCATTGATGGTGACAAACATCGTGCTGCCTTCGCCAAGTGAGGAATTACCATTGGAAGTGAATGTGAGGTTTCCTGCACGAGTCTTGATGGTTTGAGGTAATGACGTGAAAGTCTTCTCAATGCTGTATGGGCCTTTGGAGTAGCCTTCCTCATTGGTGACGAAGTATGTGCCCGACACCTTGACGTTGCCTTTCTCCTTTGTCAGTGTAAGGCTTATTGGAACCCTGATGTTGTCCAAATGGGCAGCATCTATGTCAACGGTGATAGGTTGTGTCTTGTATAGCAAAATGTTCTTCACACGGCCCTTCATTTCATAACTCACATAGAGCTTGAGGTCTCTTACTACGTCTGCGGCAAGAGTGAAGGATGATAATATTTCCATTTCATTGTCGATACCCTCGGTATTGGAGATGATACCAAGGTTGGCTGCGCTCATGAGGCTGTTTCTTCCGCCTCTGTTGGAATCTTCGTCCTTGATGAGCATTTTTGCAGATGCCTGATACCTTGGTGTGGTGTACCTAAGGTATATGGCTGTGACTCCCAAGGCGATGATGAGCGAAAGCGCAAACCATTGCCAGTTTAGGATGAATGTCTGGAAAAGTGTTCGGAAATTGAAAAATGAGAGTTCCTCATTGTTTTCATTCCTGACGTTTTCCAGGTTTTGTGCATTGTTGTTCTCTTCCATTTTTTATCTTTTTTGTTAGTTTTTCCTTCTTTTTGCCAATCTCTATGAATTTGCTAATTTAATAAGGTATTTGCCATAATCGTTGTTGCGCATGGGATTTGCTGTTTCAAGCAACTCTTCTTTGGTTATCCAACCCTTTTTGAAGGCTATCTCTTCCAGGCAAGCTACCTTGAGGCCTTGACGCTTTTCTATCACTTCTATGTAAGTGCTGGCTTCTGCAAGGCTGTCGTGGGTGCCGGTGTCGAGCCATGTGAAGCCTCGTTGGAGGGTCTTTACCTTTAGATGGCCTCGACGAAGATATTCTTGGTTGACTGTCGTGATTTCAAGTTCGCCACGAGCACTGGGCTTGATGTGCTTGGCTATATCCACCACGGAATTTGGGTAGAAATAAAGACCTACAACGGCATAGTTGCTCTTGGGGTGTGCGGGCTTCTCTTCTATGCTTAGGCAGTTGCCTTCTTTGTCGAACTCGGCAACACCGTAGCGTTGGGGGTCGTCAACATAATAACCAAAGACAGTAGCATTTCCATTTTCTGTGTCAGAAACACTTTCGCGTAACAGACCACTGAAACCTGAACCATGGAATATGTTGTCGCCAAGAACCAGGCATACACTATCGTCGCCAATAAACTCCTCACCAATGATGAATGCTTGGGCAAGACCGTCGGGACTTGGTTGCTCTGCATAAGAAAAATGTACGCCAAACGAAGAACCATCGCCCAACAGGCGTTGGAAGCTTGGCAGATCGTATGGGGTGGATATTACCAATATGTCTCTAATGCCAGAAAGCATGAGGGCTGAGATTGGATAATAAATCATCGGTTTGTTGAAAATCGGTATCAGCTGTTTGCTGATGCCTTTTGTTATAGGATAAAGCCGAGTGCCAGAACCACCAGCCAAAACGATTCCTTTCATATGATTTTCTGAGTATGGATTCCTGTTTTTATTATTGAATGCAACACAATTAGATGCGTGCTCGAGTTGTCGTCTATTTACTTTTAGGGCGCAAAGTTACAAATAAAATTTGTTCAAAGAAACTTATTAAATGAAAATATTGCTTTTTTTATTATTTCTTTAGACATTTGCCTACTTTTTGCATGACTTTGGCTTTATTGAAGCAACTGCTACTTCAATTGAAGATAATGACTAATTGGGGTTGAATACTTTATATTGCATCATCCTAACGGTTGGTCAAGTAATGTTTTCCAGCTCTCATTATTACATATTTGCTCATTCTGAGCGAAGTTACTCCATCTCGGCATAAGAAAAAAAGGAGTTTTTTTCGTTCTGCTCTCAATTTTTCGTAACTTTGCAGGCAATTTCACAATTAAGTACAAATCAATACAAAAGAATAAATTATGAGTTTCTTTTCTAAATTATTCGGAAAGACAAAACAAAGCGAAGCAAAAATAGGGGGCATGGAGGATTACATGACCCTTGTAAGAGTATATTTCCAAGCCTCGCTCGCTGAGAGACTCGGCATTACAAATTTGAGCATGCTGCCTGACTTGAGAACTTTCAAGGCTACTCTAAAGGTGCCAACGGTGAACAACAAACTTGGACCAGGAGAAAAGAGCAAGTGCAGGAAAATGATGAAAGAATTTTACAATACTGATGACCTCTTTTTCAAGGAAGTAGATGCTTCTGTGAAGAAAAACTGCAGGAAACTTCAGGATGTGCAGCCTTTCATGCTACAATTCCAGGCATTTTTACAAGACTTGATGATGCTCACTGGAAATCTCATGAAATTCAAGCTTCGTGTTCCTTCTTTCTTTAAGAAGGCAATTTACACAATGACTGAGAAGACGGTGAGCGACATCTTCAACAAAAACGACTACAAGGATGCTGGAGTAATCAAGACTGTATTGGGTATTAGACAATACAACTTGAGATTGGGCTTCTCGCAGAAGTGGGTCACTGATTTTGTCTATCAAGTTGTTATGCTTGCCAAGAAAGAGCCCAAGCCGGCAGATAATGACTCAAAATAGACACTTGATGCAGGCCGAATACTCAACCATGCCTTGCCATAAAGCAAAAAAACTGCATTATTTTTGGTTTTTCTGATTTTATGCAGTAATTTTGTCCCCAAATTGCTAATCATGACTGCAGAAGAGAAAATCCTCACGACTTTTTCAACAAGAGTGAGACAGTTGTTGCTCCGATTTGATGAAATGAAAAAGGAGAACGACAGATGCCATACCCTCTTGGAAGAAAAGGAGAGGACCATAAAGCAGCTTGAAGAACAACTTGCCCAAAAACAGCAAGATTACAGTAACTTGATGACTGCAAAAATGCTCGAGATTGGCAACGATGACATGGAAACAGCCAAAGCCAAACTGGCAAAGTTGATTAGAAGTGTCAACAAATGCATCACGCTTCTAAGTGAGAACAACGTGAGAAATTGACGTGAGAAACGACATGTAACATGCCGGAGGAGAAAAATAAAGAAAAACTTCATATAAGATTGCGCGTTTGCGATACTGAAATCCCTGTAAGGGTGTTCCGCGAAGAGGAAGAGATGTATCGAAGAGCAGCAAGCCTTATCACAAGTATAGTGAATGTCTATACCAACCGTGCTCAAGGAAAGAAGAGTACGATTGATATTTTGTACATGGCTCTTATTGACATTGCACTAAAATATGAAAGAGAGGCTAAGCGCAATGAAACAAAACCCTTCACTGATATTCTCGCAAAACTCACTTCTGAAGTAGAAGAAGCACTTGGGAATGACAAAGATTGATGACAGCTGCATGGCAAGCTGTTGGTAGATGTTTTGCGAAACTATCAATTTCTAACTTATATACTATATATTTAGCATGATAATAACAATAATCGTGGCGATAGTCTGTCTTGTCTTGGGAGGCATCGCTGGTTACGTTTTATTCCTCCATGTCATAAAGGGGAAATACAACGAGATGATCGACACCGCCAAAAAGGAGGCTGATGTTATAAAAGAGAAAAAATTGCTTGAGGTAAAAGAGAAATTCCTCAACAAAAAGGCCGAATTGGAAAAGGAGGTGCAGTCGAGAAACCAAAAATTGCAACAGAGTGAAAGCAAGTTGAAGCAACGCGAGATTTCACTCAATCAGAAACAAGAGGAACTTGGAAGAAGACGCCAGGAGGTAGAACAAGGACAAAAACGCATCGACAACGAGAAAAAACTTCTGCTCATCAAACAGGAGGAGTTGGAAAAGATGCAGACCAAAGAGCGTGAAAAACTGGAAGAACTGTCTGGACTGAGTGCAGAAGAGGCCAAGCACAGGCTTGTGGAAAGTCTTAAGGACGAAGCAAGAACGGATGCTGCAAGCTATGTGAATGAAATCATGGACGAGGCAAAACTGAATGCCAATGCCCAAGCAAAGAAAATCGTCATCCAAACCATTCAAAGGGTGGCTACAGAAACGGCAATAGAAAATTCTGTTAGCGTTTTCCACATAGACAATGATGAGGTGAAAGGAAGAATCATTGGTCGAGAGGGAAGAAACATCAGGGCGCTGGAGGCTGCCACAGGTGTGGAAATAGTGGTTGACGACACACCAGAAGCTATCGTAATCTCCGCTTTCGACCCTATCAGGCGAGAGGTGTGCAGGCTGGCTCTGCATCAACTCGTGGCTGACGGACGCATTCACCCGGCAAGAATAGAAGAAGTGGTGGCAAAGGTGAAAAAACAACTTGAAAATGAGGTTATCGAAACTGGCAAACGCACAGCCATCGACTTGGGCATACATGGACTGCATCCAGAATTGATAAGAATCATAGGTAAGATGAAATACCGCTCCTCGTACGGACAAAACCTTCTGCAACATGCTCGTGAGACTGCCAACCTATGTGCGGTCATGGCTTCAGAATTGGGACTCAATCCCAAAAAGGCAAAGAGGGCAGGATTGTTGCACGACATAGGCAAGGTGCCTGATGAGGAAAGCGACCTCCCACATGCTCTGTATGGTGCTAAGATTGCTGAAAAATACAAGGAAAAGCCAGATATTTGCAATGCCATTGGAGCTCACCACGACGAATTGGAAATGAATACCTTGCTTGCTCCTATCGTGCAGATTTGTGATGCTATTTCTGGAGCACGCCCTGGTGCCAGACGCGAGATTGTAGAGGCATATATCAAGCGTCTCAATGATTTGGAGGCGATAGCAATGAGCTATCCTGGAGTGACCAAGACGTATGCCATACAAGCAGGACGTGAGTTGCGTGTCATCGTCGGTGCCGACAAGATGGACGACAAGGAGACCGAGGCTCTCTCTGGAGAGATTGCAAACAAGATTCAGAACGAGATGACCTATCCCGGACAGGTGAAGATCACCGTGATTCGTGAGACTCGCTCTGTGGCTTACGCAAAATAATTATTCTGCCGTTCGCTTATTATTGTCATGACATTATTGTCTTTGACATTAATAGGCGAACGGCTTTTTATTAGCATTATCCTTTCTCATAAGTTGTTTTCAATGTTATATACACAGCATGTTGCAATTGTTTCATAATCCAATCTTCCGCCATGTCGTGATATTGTTGGCTTTCATAGGATTGATAGTCTATTGCATCGACAAGTCGAGGCAGAATCAGCGTACGCGCAATGCGCTATACAACTGCATATATGTTCTTTATGCGGCTTCGGTGGTGAAGGCTTTGCAGCTAATCGACGCCATTCGTGGACCTTGGCATCTCTTGGTCAACCAGATGGTGGGATTGGTGCTTGTGGCAGTGGCTGTTTTTGTGTATTGGCGTTGGTTTACCAGGCAAAAGGACATTCCTTATAATACCATTTTTTGGAATTTGGGTTGGATTATCCTCATTTTTGTCATAGCATTTGAATTGTGTTTTTTAGTCTTGGCGTTTACCCGGTTGTCATGATACTTTATTCAATGCTTGATGGCAATTCGGGACTCAAGCATAGGAATGCATGCCGCCAAGGAAATAATTCACGCCAAAATAGGTCATCAATAGCGTGAGGAAAGACAGCACCATATATACGTGATAAGGAATGGGGCGGCGTAGCAACGGCAACGATTGCCTATGTGCAGCTACGGCATATACCATTAGGGTTATTAGAGCCCACACCTCCTTGGGGTCCCAACTCCAATAGCTGCCCCAACTTACGTTTGCCCATATCGCACCTGTGAATATTCCCATGCTGAGTGCTGCTAGCGAGGGGTAAAGGAACAGCAAGGACAAGGCTTGTAGGTAGGCAGATTTTTTCCTGTTTACAAGTGCAGTAACACCACATGCGAACGTCATGCCAAGCAGGGCGTAAGCCAGCATGATGATGCTTACATGGATGCTGAGCAAGGGGGAGTTGAGCACAGGCATCACATGTGTGATTTGTGGATTCATCTGTCCGATATGCGATACGAGAAGGAAAAGTCCGCTCATCAGGAAGCCGAAGGTCGTCATGATGGGGAACCGACGTGACATGATGAGAGCCATCACTTCTGCAAACCATGCCATCATGAGCATTGTCTCATAGCCGTTCGACATTGGTATTGTGCCGCTGATTATCCATCTTAGGATGATGCAGGTTGTCAGGCATATCAGTGAAAGCAGCATCACCATGACAGCCGTGCGGCGCAAGAATATCGACACTATTGCCATGGTGAGGTTTAATATGAATAGTATGGTGGCAAAAGGAATGGTGTTGTATATGTTTTCTGCTTTCCTGCCTATTTCAGAAGGTAGAGAATCCTTGCCGAATGTCTGTTGGTATTTCTGTAGTTTCATCATCCCTTCGCACACACGTTCATGATTGCCAAGACCTTCTTCCATGCCGATGATTGAGAATATGTTGCGGATGTATTGTTTGCGGCTTTCTTCCATGTCAGAGGGAAGGCTGTCAGTGGGAGAATACCAGGACAAGCGCTCTCCCGACCGGTATGGGAACATCTTTAGTGGCACCCCCTGTCGCAATTCTACAATTAGTTGCAGCTTGTCGTCATAGTCCATCACTTCCTTGTGAAGGGCGTCTTGGTTGCCTTGATAGTATTCCATCAATAGCGGACCGAGGACATAGCCCTCGTTGTTGAAGAAATTGGAGAAACTGGCATGGTCTGGAAGTCCCAACCTCTTTTTGAGAGGACCGCTCTTTATCTTTATTATCGGTTCTTTGTTCCATTCCTCACTATGGAATATGAATCCAGCAAGCACTTGTTCGGCATTGTATTCGCCATAATGACGTTTGCCGCATAGTTTTTTTGTGAAGTCCAGGGCATAGGTCTGCATTGGGCATACCCTGCCATTGTAAAGTACGTTTAGCTTTCCAAAAAGCTCAGCTTCTTTGCTTGTGAGGGTTGGTGCTGCTGATGAAAAGGTGCAGCAGGAAAGCATCAAAACGACCAATGTGCCTTGCTTGTTGAATTCCGGGCTGCGAAGCAAGCGCCGAAAGGTGCCTTTGCTGTCGAGGAGCATCCAAACGAAGGATATGAAGAGCAATGCATAGCCAATGTAGGTGATTGGTACTCCCCAGGGATCGATGGTCACAGACAAATAGCTTCCATGGCCGTCTTCGTCGAAGCCGCTTTGGTAGAGTCTGACACCATTTTTCGAGTAGATGTTGTTCATGGACACGTCAACGTTTGTGGTGTCGTTGTTGGTCGTGATAACAAGATGTGAGATGTAGTCGGCTGCCGATGTGGTGCCTTCATGGTATGTTATTTCGAAATGGTTGAGGATTACATGAAATGGCAGGTTGTGCGTCATCTTGTTTTCAGTCTCCATATATTGGTTGACTGTTTCGCCTTCGCGCAGGTATATCACTCCTTTCGACGACGAGAGGTGGGTGGTGAGTGCACCTGTCAAGATGACGATAAAAGCTATATGCAAAATCACCACGGACCATCGACGGCTGCCTTGGACCCTCATTCGCATGAAAAGCCAAATGGCTCCTGTTGTCGCGAGAAGCCCCCACATCATGCAAAACCACCATGAACCATATATGTGGCTAACTACAAAATTGGAGTCTTGGTGCTTCTCTATAAATGTAGCTGTGCCCATTGTCAGTATGATGGCGCAATAGAGTGTAATGATGATACTTTTCAAGACTTTGTGCTTGAAAGATGTGGTGATTTTGGAATGCATGTTTGTTGTAAGAAAGGTTGGCAAGCCTGCCATAAGCGGCTTGCCAACGATTGAATTATGTCAGATGGAGCGTATGAATTTCACGACGGCATCACGGTCGCTCTTGCTGAGATTGAAAAACTTGACAGTGGAGTTGTAAGCATCGCTCTGCTTGGAATATCCATGCCACATTATAGCCTCCACCTCAGTGCGGGCGCGGCAGTCGTGAAGACGGTCGTCGGCACCAGTCAGTTGGCGGGATAGTCCGCGACCCCATAGTGGTGTGGTGCGGCACCAACCGGTGCGTATGTCGTTGACCATGAACAGGCGGTGTTGCACCATGTCGGTGTAAGGCCAAATAATCTGGTTGGAGTATTTGGGAAGCAGTTTTGTGTAGTCGCCATCTTTGGCAAGACCGTTGGCATCGGCATAACTCTTTATGGCGGCATCCACCCACATGTCGTCGTTGCCTGTCTTCCACGATGGACGGTGGCATTGGGCGCAACCCATCTCGGTGAAGAGTTTCTTGCCACGTTTGACACTGGAATCGTCAAGGTCGCGTGCGGCAGGCACTGCAAGGCCACGATGCCACACCATGAATTGGTAGTATTGTTTGTCGGTCATCTCATCGCGACTATTGTATGGCGAGCCCAGGAAGAGATATTTGTCGAATGTCTCTTTCTTGGCTATTGACGAGGTGCTGAGAATTTCATTCACACGAGCGGAAATGCCAGCTTCGGTGCCGTCGGCGTAATATGGGTGAAGAATGCTGTTGCCGTCAGCACCATGTTGTTTGATGTAGTTGATGACATTTGGGTTCTCGCTTTGTGCCTTTGCCCATGCAGGTGTGGAGTATAGGAAGTGGCGGTCGGAACGAGTTACATTTGTGATGTTCCAGATGGCATTTGCTCCCGCACCATCTTGCAGTGAACCGCGGGTCATGGCGTAAGTGAATCGTTTCACTGGTCCATGAGATCCTCGGAATGTACCCAGGTCGTTGTAGGGCGCACTGTAATAAGCAGATGCGGCGAAGTCGTTTGATGCCTTGTCCCATATCGCAGGGTTTAAGTCCACATAGGGTGCTTCTGCGCGGTATTGCTCTCGCATGTCCTCATCGGTGATGGCGTCGAGCAGGCCTGTGCCATAGATTCCTATGGTGGATTCAAGCCTCACTTCATAGTTTTCTGGTTTGGGGTTGGTGTTGAAAGCCGACTGCGGTATGTTCACCTCAGGATATATGAGAGAATATCTTTCACCATCGTGGAACGTCATGGGCAGACCACTCTCCATTTCCTTGACTTCTTTCCACTGTATGTTGATCTGGCTCTCGTCGATTGGGGGCTCGAAAGGTGTCATGGCTTGAGTCTGTGGCATGCCTGTCACTTCGCTGATGTAGGCATTGTTGTTGGGATGATAGATTACAAGCAGATAGCCATTGCCTATGGTGTTGGCTCTATATTCGGTCTGTCTCTTTCCGTGTCCATAGGAGGGATGGCAATGGATGCAACTGTTACGAACCCATGCAGGTCCCAAGCCTTTTCGGGGTTGCTGCTCAAAGGTGTATAGATGTTCGAAGAAGTCTTCTCCTGTGTTGAAGTCTTCTTCCATTCCTGCAATCTTTCCCACAGCGGGTGCGGCGGCAGAATAGCTGGCTTTCTCTGTAGTGCCCAACTTTCCTCCAGGATACCATTCTTCTGCACTGAAGACCTCATTTCCTTTGCCGAACACTTCGTCGGATGGGGTCAGTGTCCCCAAGTTGTTGTCGTTGTCGTCGTCATGGCAAGCAGAGAGTGTCAGTACTGATAGCACTCCCACGACACCAATTCTTGTTATCTTTCTTATGTCTTTCATTTGTAACTGATAGGTGTTTTGTTTTTATTCAACCCCAAAAGCGTCATGTCATTTTTGACAAGACGCTTTGAGGTGTTTGATTCCAAATTTAAAAATGCTTCTTTGCCTTATTCATCTACGTTCCAGTCTTCATCATCCACAAATTCCTTGCCCCATATTGTGGAGCAGTATTTTACAAATGGTGCTGGCATAGCCCCAATCTTGTTGATGGCATTCTCAAAGGCTGTGACGACGGCGGTGTTGGTGGCTGATTGGCCTACATTGTCGAAGAAGTTCTTGAAACTCACATTGGCGGAACTGCCATTGGTGCTGCAATACCACACATTCCGTATGGAACGAATGTTGTCTTGGAAGTCTGTGATTGAATTGTAGCTATAGGGTGATTCCACGTAGGAAATGTCGCCGGCAGTGAATGGATTGGCTATCTTTGCCGTCCCCACTTCGTTGGCAATGCCAACACAACTGCCCTCATCAGCAGAGAGCACCTGTGCTATTGCGTTCTTCAGTGTGGGGAATGTGCTGTTGTTGCTACCTGCTTGAATTAGGTTTTCACCAAAAGGCATACCCAATTCGGTCGTATAGTCGAGTTTTGCATTTTTCACCACTTGCATGCGTGCAGCATTGGCGTTGGTGGGGCCTTCCCAAGCCACTTGCAGTTGATAGCAGCGTTGCTTGAGCAGGTTGCAGATGGTCTGTGCATAGGCGAGTTCTTTCTCACCGCTCACATGCGTGAAGTTTTTGTAGGTGTCGTTTGTCTTGAATTCTTCCACCTTGCGGGGCTGTCCATTGCGGAAGAGGATGAACTCCAAGGCGTGGAAACCAAGGATGGTGGCATCTTCCAGCATTTCATTGTTCATGCCGTTGTTGAAATAGCTTAATAGAAGGGTGCGGTTGAGTGGCCATGAATCAATGGTTGGGTCGATGTCGAAGTCGGAGGCTGCTCCCATAAGGAATGCTTCGCTACGTTCCCAGTTTTCACGTGCATCCTTGAAGTCTTTGCAGGCTCTGTTTATTTGGTCTTGTGTGATGCTGTTTACGGTCAGACCATTGAGCGTTTTTTCCAGGTCTTCCACGTCGTCAGCCAACTTGGTGTAAGTTGGAACTATCACATTTTTCACCAAATTAGTCAATACGTTGCGCAAATAGGCTTCTTGTTCGTTGGTAAGGTTCGACTGTTGTATTGTGGTGTTTGCCGCTTCGAATTGCTTCACTACTTCAGTACAAGCGTCAATGGCTGATTGTCCATGTTTCTTTTCCTTGTACTTGGCATCCAATACAATGGTCGATTCGTTGTTGTTGCCTTTTTTGTTGTCGTCATCATCGCTGCAAGCAACGAATGTTGCTGACATGTTGATGCTGACTGCAAAAATCAGTGCGTACTTGATTGTCTTTGTCATTTCTTGTCTGTTTTTATGTTTGTAATGTTTTCTTTTGTAATTATATGTAATTTCGATGGTTCTACAAGCCCTTATTTGAAGAATCCTTCGTATGCGATGCCTAAGCTTACCGATGGCTCGTTGTTGTATATCTTTTTAAGAATGCGTTGTGAATATTCCGCTTTTACGGCAATCTGTGGGATGGGGTAATAGTTGACACCTGCGGCAATGCGTTTCACCGATGTGTAGTCGTATGGGGTGTCCTTTGTCTTGCTGGCGTATGGGTCGTATGCCTCGTAACGTCCGAACACATACATCTTTTGTTTTTGTGCTCGCAGTGTCTCGATGTTGGAGAAAACGTCGTATCCTGCCTCAATGCCGATGCAATAGGCATTTTTGCTAACAAAGGCAGAATGCTTGAATGGTGATTTGGAATTGAGACGGTTGTAAACGTATTTCAGCTGTTCTGCATCGCTGAGGTAACCGTAGTCGGCTTGTCCTCGTACTATCCAGTTGTACCTGTTGAATGTGAAGTCGAAGGATCCGATTATCACTTTGCCCTTGTATTCGTTGTCCACGCCACTGGCATTTCTTGGATAGCTGTTGCCAATGCTGTGACCATAGTATCCACTTAGCGCCATGCGCAGTCCTGGCACACTGTAGTTGTCCAACCTGAGGGATACACCAAATTTGTTGGCTACATCGTATTCCATAGGCGACTTGTGTCCCTTGTGTATCCATCCTGTGTTGGTGAAGTTGTCTGCATTCAGTCCTGCAAGCAATTGTGCCTCATATCGAAAATCGCCGTGACGTCCCCAAAAACTCACACCAGTCTGGTGCCATGTAGAGGGCATTATGGTGTTCTCGCCTTCCGGGCGATAAACGGTGAAGAAATTGAGTGGCTCATGATGGGCGTTGTTCAGTCCTACTGGCACTACGATATGTCCCAAACGTATGTTTGCCCAGGGAGCGAATGATTTTTGGATCCAGAATTGCTCCAGTTCCACCTCTCCGCCTTTTTCTGTTTCCTGTTCCCATTCACCACCTTCTTCGTCTTCCTTTTCGTATGCAATGCCAGTGCCACCATGCTCAAATTCTATTTCGGTGCCCATTGTCCAGCCCTTGCCGAAATCATATCCCACGTAGATGACGGCATGGGGAATGTCGAATTTCCCATGGCTGGGGTCGTCCTTGTGGTTTTCGGGTTGGCTGTAACGGCTTACGTGGTCGCTGAAAAAATTGCGGGTATAGCCTACTTCACCATATCCACCAATACTAAGACGCTTGCCTGTAACATGTTGCATTACGCTATCGACAGCACTTTCTTGGGCAACTATAGGTGTGCATGCGCCTAATACAACAATGGTTGCCGCTATCTTTTTCTTTATTGACATTTTTCCTGTTTTGCAATTTAGTTAAGGTGTTCAAAAAGAAGAACGCAGTTAAGATTTATTTGACACTGTAGTTAAGAAATGCTCATTTTTATCGACTGCAAAGGTATCGACGTCTCGTTTTTCATGCAATACTTTAAAATGAGTAAAATGGTGGTACTGCAAGGCGGCATGTCATCATGATGCCTAATGATAATGAGTGTAATGGTGAAAACAGAAAAGAAAATACCTATTTTTTATTATTGTGGATATAAAAAGAAATGTGTTATTTTGCATTTAAAATATGGTGGGCACTATTTATGATGCCTACGTAAATGACAGAATTAATAGGAGACACCTTATGTGTGCCAAGAGTATGTTGGCTGCTTTGCGTCATAATATCCTACATTATCATAACTTTAGAGTATGAAAAATCAAAAAATGTATGAACCAGACGATAGGATGATTTCACTCATTCGCGACAATTACAACTTGTTGCAAAGTCTGGGAAGTTTTGGAATCAACCTTGGTTTTGGTGATAAAACTGTCAAGGAGGTGTGTGATGAGCAGGGGGTGGATACTTACACATATCTTGCAGTGGTCAATTTCACCATAAATGGATACCGTGACTTCGACGATGTCTCCAAATTGTCGATTCCAACACTCATGCAGTACCTCAGGGCAAGCCATGAATATTTCTTGGGATTCCAGTTGCCTACAATAAGGAAGGAACTTGTGGACGCTTTGGATGAAAAGAACAATCTCGCACGGCTCATAGTAAAACTATACGACGACTATGCAAGAGCCATACGCTCTCACATGAAGTATGAAGAGAAGATGGTGTTCCCATACGTCGAGGCACTCATCAATGGTGAACCCACTGGAGGGTATGACATAGAAACATATTCCAAGCACCACGGACAGACCGATAGCCTCTTGAGGGAACTCAAAAGCATCATCATAAAATATCTGCCCAGCGACGGACTTCACAACAACCAACTCTCCTCGTGCCTTTACGACATATACAACAACGAGGAATGGCTTTCACAGCATGCAGAAGTGGAAGAGAACATCTTTATTCCTGCTATCAGATGGCTCGAAAAGAAAACAAAGCAAAATGATGTCTCTGCAAAGATATCAAACATGATTTACCAAAATCGAGACAATTCCGACGCCCTCAGCGACAGGGAAAAAGATGTCATAGTCAGTCTTGTACAAGGAATGAGCAACAAGGAAATTGCCGACCACCTTTGCATTTCAATAAACACAGTTATCACTCATAGAAGAAATATTGCAAGAAAATTGCAAATTCATAGCCCTGCCGGACTGACGATATATGCCATAGTAAACCATTTGGTGGATATATCAAGCGTAAGATTGTAGTCTGCCCACAGCATTTGCCAATTTTTGCACATTATGATGGGAGTGTACACATTTTTTGCGTAATCTCCTATAAGCCAAACTGTATCCCCAAAATTTAGGTTTGACAATTGGATTGTTGTAAATATTTAATCATTAAAATACTTTAAATCGGGGTATTTTCATAAGCAAAAAAGATTCACAAAAAAGATTATTGTATTATCTTTGTAACCGATTTCGAATAACAATAGAATTTAACTTAAAAATCGGTTCTTATAGAAAAGTTTGCCAAAATGGGAAACTTTATGAGAAAATTGAGTGGAAATGTTTTCCAAAATCTACAACTACAACCATGAGGGATTATACCATTTTAAAGCGTGACGGCAAGCGCGACCGCTTCTCACTTGACAAAATCATGACGGCTATAATCAAGGCTTTCCAATCTGTTGGAGAGTCAGCCGACCTTGGGACTATCTCAAAGATTATCAGCCATTTGAATATCACCGACAATATCACTGTAGAGGACATTCAGAATGAGGTTGAGGAGGCTCTTATGCGGGAAGGCCACTTCCAAGTGGCAAAGTCGTTCATGCTATACCGACAGAAGCATACAGAGGACAGGGAAACCATGGAGCGGTTGAAATTTTTGGCAGACTATGTTGACGCTGCCAATGCTGCTACAGGATCAAAGTATGACGCAAATGCCAATGTTGAACATAAAAATATAGCAACTCTCATTGGTGAGTTGCCAAAGTCGAGCTTCATACGTCTTAATAGAAGATTGCTGACAGACCGTATAAAAAAAATGTACGGAAAAGAGTTGGCTGATGAATACATCGACAAACTAACCCACCATTTTATATATAAGAACGACGAGACTTCTTTAGCCAATTATTGTGCTTCCATCACAATGTATCCTTGGCTCATTGGAGGTACAATGTCTATTGGGGGGAACTCTACAGCACCAACGAACTTGAAGTCGTTCTGTGGTGGGTTCGTCAACATGGTGTTCATGGTGTCGAGCATGCTCAGTGGGGCATGTGCAACTCCTGAATTCCTCATGTACCTCAACTACTTTATCGGGCTTGAGTATGGAAAGGATTATTGGAAGGAACCCGACAAGGTGGTGGATCTGTCAATCAAGCAGAGAACCATCGACAAGATGATAACCGACTGTTTCGAGCAAATAGTCTATTCCATCAACCAACCTACGGGGGCAAGGAATTATCAGGCTGTGTTCTGGAACATTGCATATTACGACAAATATTATTTCGAAAGCCTGTTTGGAAACTTCTATTTCCCAGATGGCTCTCAACCCGATTGGGATGGTCTCTCCTGGCTACAGAAGAGGTTCATGAAATGGTTCAACAAAGAGCGCACCAAGGCTGTGCTTACGTTCCCCGTTGAAACAATGGCTCTTCTTACGGAGAATGGGGATGTCATCGACAAGGAATGGGGCGATTTCACTGCAGAAATGTATGCCGAAGGCCACTCCTTCTTCACCTATATGAGCGACAATGCAGATTCTTTAAGTTCATGCTGCAGGTTGCGCAATGAAATACAGGACAACGGCTTCAGCTACACACTTGGTGCCGGTGGCGTGTCAACAGGTTCGAAAAGCGTGTTGACAATCAACCTCAACAGATGCATACAATATGCCGTGAACAACGGTATGGACTATAAAGAATACCTCTCCCAAATCATAGACCTCTGCCACAAGGTGCAACTTGCATACAATGAGAACCTGAAGGAACTCAAAGACCATGGGATGTTGCCTTTGTTTGATGCCGGATACATAAATATAGGGAGACAATACCTCACTATAGGTGTCAACGGCCTTGTTGAGGCGGCGGAATTCATGGGGCTCTCCATAACAGACAATCCCGAATATCTTGCTTTCGTACAAGGTGTACTTGGATTGGTGGAGAAATACAACAAGCAATACCGTTCAAAGGACATCCTTTTCAATTGCGAGATGATACCTGCCGAGAATGTGGGCGTCAAGCACGCCAAGTGGGATAGGGAAGATGGCTATTTCGTGCCAAGGGATTGCTACAATAGCTATTTCTATATAGTGGAGGATGATTCGCTGAACATTATCGACAAATTCAAACTGCATGGCGCTCCATACATTGAGCACCTCACTGGTGGCTCGGCATTGCACATGAACCTTGAAGAACATCTCTCAAAACAACAATACAGGCAACTGCTCAAGGTGGCTGCCAAAGAAGGGTGCAACTATTTCACATTCAACATTCCAAATACCATCTGCAACAATTGTGGATATATTGACAAAAGATATCTCAAGGAATGCCCGCATTGCCATTCCAATGATGTTGACTACATGACGCGCATCATTGGCTATCTCAAGAGAGTGAGCAACTTCTCACAACCAAGGCAGGAGGAAGCGCAACGCAGATTCTATGCCGGACAGAAAAATCTTACCGTCTGATTGCTATAAACCTTATTTTTTAAAGTAATAGTCAATTCCATAACCATGTTGAAATACGTCAATACTGGCATCGTTTTTCAGGAGATTCCCGACGAGGTGACCCTCGCCATCAATATCTCGAATTGCCCTTGTCACTGTCCGGGATGCCACAGCAAGTATCTTTGGGAGGACATAGGAACTCCACTGACAACCATGGAGTTGCATCAGATGATAAAGCAATATGGGGAAGACATCACATGCATCGCTTTCATGGGGGGCGATGCCGACCCGATATACGTGAATGCTTTGGCACGCTATGTACATAGGGAACACCCGGAATACAAAGTCGCATGGTATAGCGGAAGACAAAGGGTGCCGCGTACTGTGAGGAAATCAGATTTCGATTATATAAAGGTTGGACCGTACATAGCTCATCTCGGATGTCTTAAGGACTGCACAACAAACCAGAGGCTGTACAAACGAGCTTCTGGGGATGACTTCACTGATGTCACACCTGTCTTTTGGAAATGAACCATCGTCAACCAATGATGGCTATTGTATGCCCTAATTCGCTTACGGCGATAGGCATGAGGCAGCTTCTTACAAGTGTCTTGCCTGCCGTTCAAGTTGAGGTGTACACATCGGTCGAAGAATTGGTGGATGACCAACCTGAGAGGTTCTTTCATTTTTTTGTGGATATCAGTGTGTTGCTTGCCCATAGGGGCTTCTTCAATGAAAGGAAAAAGCAGACAATCGTACTGACTACGTCACAGGAACATGCTGCGCAATTGCCAGGGTTCCATTGTTTGTGTGTCACCGTGCCGGAAAAACAATTGGTAAGAAACTTGCTGGCAATTCAACAACAAGGGCATCCTCATGGCCATCCATCAGCAACTGAGGTGAAAAACCCAAACATGTTGTCGGCACGAGAAATAGAAGTGCTCGCCCTTGTGGCACAAGGATTCATCAATAAGGAAATAGCTGATAAGCTAAATATCAGTCTGACCACTGTCATCACACATAGAAAGAACATCACCGAAAAGTTGGGCCTTCGCAGCGTGTCGGCCCTCACCATTTACGCTGTCATGAACGGGTATGTAGAACTTGACAAAATTTGAATCCTCACTTTACTTTTAGTTTTATTTCCTCCCCCCTAAGTCTATAGTTATGCAAAAATCATTCATAATAGTGATTTTTGAAAACTGTTTTTTGGCAATTTGCTTTTTCTTGTTTATCTTTGCATGTTAATTCTTAGTGGTTTTTATAATCAAGTAAAAGAATCTCTTGACCTAATTTTTAATACCAATGCAAATTGAATGGAAGCTTGAAACATAAGCCGACAGGATATTATTGCAAGAAGAACTGTGAAAAAACATAACAGAAACCCAATACAAAGCCGAAAACCAATATATAAGGAATTTAGGAATCTAAAAAAAGAATAAATAACAATCAATAAAACTATTCACTATGCGACATTTTTACGCAAGTTTGCTTACTTCTGTACTTGCACTGTGCATTGCACCACAAACGCAAGCGCAAACATTGCTCGAAGAAGACTTCGAGACAAACAGCACCGAGAGTTATTCCCAACCCATAACTGTTGGGGAGGGTTGGACAACTGTGGATTCTTACGATGGTACAAACCAGTCTTACAGGTGGCATAACTATTATGCCGAGAAAGGCACCATCGCAGGGAAGCACGTGGCAGGATGCGACGGTCCAACATATTCCACAGCACCTGGTGGTGGCTTCGGACCAAGAGAGGAAATTCTTCTGACACCAGAACTCGACCTCAACGACACTTACCAGCTCGCATTCACATGGATTGTCAGTCCGATGAATGCGTATGAGTCTTCTATGTACGACCTGCAGGTGCGTATAGTGGAAGATGGTAATCTTGCCGACGCAGAAACCGTTTTCTCCATTCAGAACCAGGCCATGCTCAAGGAGAGCGGCGTCCTCACTTTCCCCATCCAGACATGGGACCCAAGGACATCAAAAATAGACCTGAGCGACTGGAAGGGAAAGAAAGTGAAAGTGGCTTTCGTCTATAAGATGATGACCACGGTGGGCAACGTGGTGTGGTTGGATGACGTGTCTGTGAAGAAGCACACGCCAAGCACAGCACCTGTGGCAGTAGTAAACCTCGACAGGTTCAACCTTGGCGACATCTACGTTGGAGAGAAATTCTTCACCGAGTTCATCACCTTGACTAACCAGGGCTTGTCAGGATTGAAAATCACAGGATTCGACTTCCCAGAAGGAGTGAGCACCACTCTCAACGCAGAGACAGTGAACCTTGACAAGTATGAGAGCGTCACTTTCAGAATGGCATATAAGGCTACACTCACAAGTCCTGCCAATGCAAATGCCGTTATCCATACTAATGGAGGTGACGTGAACATCGCATTGCAGGTGAACAAGCAGATAGTTCCCGATGGATACACACTCGAGACCTTTGAGAAGTATTTCCCGCCAGCAGGATGGAAAAACAATGGATGGGGCTCGGCATTCGCAGAGATTGAAGGTGAAGTGTCGGCTTACGGCACTGGTTCCTTGACCGACTGCTACCTCATCTCACCAAGACTCGACCTCACTGATGGAGGAAAAGTGACATTCACTTACCGCAACATTTTCGACAGCGAGGACGGCGGCACTTACCAGATGAACGACATTTCCGTGGAGGTGAGCTACGATGGTGGATTAACATGGGAGCAGAAGTGGATGTTCAACTATGAATTGGAAACTTACAGTGAGACCGTCACCGTTGACCTCGGACAAGGTAGCGACAACTCCTACATACGTTGGAAGAATTCTGCCATTGGAATGGATGACGATGGCGCTGAGGAATTCGCCAATTTCTATTTCGACCGCGTGTTGCTGCCACATGTGTTTGGTGAAAACGACGTGCCATACGCAGCATATCTCATCAAGCCAAAAACAGGCTCTACAGGCATCTACCCGAAAAATGTGGAACTGGAATGGGGACCCGCACAATTCGCAATGGGATACAAGCTTTACGTGGGAAGCAACAGCGAGGCCAACAACCTCATCGACGGACTTGACCTGCACGACGCACTCACATACGTAATCCCCGAGTGCGAATACGAAACGACATACAGGTGGCGCGTGGTGCCATACAACAGCTATGGAAACGCTCTTTCACGCGATGTTTCAACATGGACATTCACCACACAGCCGGATGCTTCCGTGACTACTTACCCATACGAGGAGAACTTCACTGCACAAAGCGGCCTTCCTAATGGATGGCTCTCCACTCCCGCCGAGAACTCTTACAACCGCACATGGTATGTGAACACATATTATCCATACAAGAACGAGGATGTCGTCAGCAACGCCTTGACTTCATCATATCTCAACACAGGAGACCAGAACAGTGTCAGCACCCAGGAGTTCAAGCTGCCTGATGACAAGAACATGGCAATCTCCTTCATGTGGGGTGACGAGCATCCAAGCGACTTGGTGGTGGATCCCACGGGAATGGTGAAGAAAAACAACGTGACACCAAACAACGGAGTGAGCGAAGGCATCTTCCAAATACTCGTTGATGGCGAATGGATCACACTGACCACAATTTCCGAGAACGCCACAGGTGACAAGAAATACTGGATTCAGGAGAATGTTGACCTCGCGCCATACGCAGGAAAGAAAGTGCAGTTCCGCTGGGTACACAAGAGCTACAGCTCCGGAGGCGACGGTGGAACATCCGTGGCACATGTGGTGCTCGAAGAGGTCCTCGGCGACAAGGCGGTGTTCAACAAGAAGCAATGGGTTGCAGGAAAGGTGAATTACGGAAAGGCTGTCAATTCGGGTGATGTCTTCACCGTGCTCAACAAAGGTATCAACACCTTGAAGGTGAAGAGCGCATCTTTCGGAACTCCCAACTTCAAGTCTTCCATAGAGATGGGCAAGGAGATTGCTCCAGAAGAGGGCTTCTCTTTCAACATACAGTTTGATGCCAAGGATGCAGCAGCCGTGGTGAACGACGTGCTGACAGTGGAGTTTGAGAGCGGACTGAGCATCCAGATGCCTGTGACAGGCGAGGCCCTGCCAGAAGACGTGCTTTATTATGCCTTCGAGGACAACCCACTCGACTATCCTTGGACTGACTTCACAACCATCGATGCAGACAATGCCGTGTCCTATAGCTTCGGAGCTTGGTGGATCAATTTCGAGAAGAGCGGACAAAAATTCGCCTTCTGGCCAGGCGACGACAACCAGATGAACGGCATCATGAGTCCCGTCTCCGGACATTGGGCTCTCGTGGCTGCATCGCCATTAGACAAGAATGCCGACAACTGGATTGTCAGCAAGAAGCTGCATGCCACCAACGAGTCTTCCTTCCACTTCTACGTGCGCAACTGGGAATGCCTGCAGAGCGTGTTGCCGGCACCCAACCACCGTGTCAGCGTGCTGGTGGCTGAGAACAATCCAAATTCTACATCATCGTTTACCGCTGTAATGCCCGAAACGGAAATTCCTTTCCTCGACTGGGACAACTGGCAGGAATACGACGTTGACCTCTCTGCTTATGCAGGAAAAGACATTTACATCGCAGTGCGTCACACCACAAACGGAGCCAGCAACGTGGCATTCTTCGACGACTTCCAGTTCAACCACTTCACACCTGAAACAGGAATACAGGCTATGGCTGCTGAAATCGGACAGGATGCACAGGTGGATGTATATACCGCAAATGGCATGCTGGTGAAGAGTGGCAAGGGTGCCAAGACCATGCTCTCGCTTGCCAAGGGTGTATATGTGGTTAAAGTCAGAGATGGACAAAACACAAAGACTATTCGTTTCGTGAGAAAGTAATAATCACAATGCTTGGAAAAGGTAATGAGCGTCTTTCTTCAGAAAGGCTCCCATTACCTTTTTCACTATTCATTACAACCTTATTTATAAGAAATAATGAAAAGAATCCTGATTCTTGCATTGGTTGCCATGACGGCTTGGGTTTCTGCCATGGCACAAAACAGAGACAAGCAACTCACCATAAATGTAACCACCGACACAGGCGAAAACCTTCAAGGACAAGAGGTCGTGCTGATACAGACAGACTACTCGCTGTCATACGGCACCTTGACCCTCGATGCCAATGGGATGTGCCAGTTGCGTGTCTATCCCGGCAATCATGAATTGAGGGTGGAACGACCTGGTTATGAATTGGCAATGGTAGCATTTGTTGTGCCTGCCGACGAGCCAACGGCAAGCGTGAGCCTGAAACTGAAAGAACAGGTGCGCACGCCATTTGCCCTTACTGCACAAGCAGTTCATGATGCGTATTCCGGTGACAACAGCATATCCTTGACATGGAATAGGGAAGAACCAGCCTTCTTCGATGATTTCGAGGACTATGAACCATTTGCCATACAGTTCGGTGAATGGACCGGACTCGATCTCGATCTGGAGGCGGCAGCCCCAATTGTGGGTGAATATCCCAACAGATGCGTCATGCAATATGCACAAATCATCAATCCGCTTACAGTTTCACCACCATGGTGGTATGAGTATCCTATCTTGAGACCTTATAGCGGAAAACAATATGTGGGATTCACAAGAACCAGTTCGGGAAATGCCAACGACGACTGGCTCATAACGCCCACTATCACCGTGGGAACAGAAAATGTGCTCATGTTCATGGCGAAGGCTGCCGACAAGTATGATGAGAGATTCCAAGTGCTCGTCACAACTCAGATAGAACAGCCCCAGCCATCCGACTTCAAAAGACTCGACACGGGCAGTTACGAGACAACAGACTACAAGGGATGGCAGACTTTCCAATACGACCTTGCAGAATATGAAGGAAAGCAAGTGAAGTTTGCCATAAGATACATTAGCCACTACAATCGCTATGGCTCGTTCATGCTCATGATAGATGATGTCTTCGTAGGACAAGCAAGGGATTATGACAACACATTGGCAAAGGCAAAGGCAAGAAGGGCACGACAGTCGGATGCCAATCCCAACGAAGTGTTCCACATCTTCCTTGATGGAAACGAAGTGGGAACCACAGAGGATGAGACCTATGTCATCGACAAGGTGGGTGTTGGTGAACACACAGTGGGAGTAAGGGCTGACTACCGTATGGCACAGAGCGAAATGGTTACGACAAACGTAGTCATATCAGACTTGTACTCTCCTGTTGTCTTCCTTGTGCAGGCAGAAAGCGCATTGTCGCCAGAGGGACTAAATATCGTGCTGGTCAATGCCGCTACCGTGGAATCCTACGAAGCCAAAGTTGAAAACGGGAAGGCTGCAATAGCATCGCTGCCCCATGGGGATTATGTCGTACGTGTGGAAGAAGGTGCGTACATGGCATACCAGCAGAACATCACGGTGGATGGAGAGAAGACCTTCACCATCGTGCTCGCCGACCGTATTGTCACACCATACAACATAACAGCTGACAAGGCCGACGATGCAGATGACGGGACTCTTGTCCTGAGATGGAATCAGGAACTCTCGTTCATCGACAGTTTTGAAGACTATGATGATTTTGCCACAGGGTCTTTTGGAGAATGGAGGACAGCGGACTTGGACAAGATGCCTGTTTACCCCATTGCCTTGGGCGACATTTCCAACGTCATCTATTTCCCTGGTGCAGGTACGGCAGCCAACCCGCAGCCTGTGGCTCCTATGGTATTCAATCCTTGGAACACCACTCCTGCCATGATGCCTTCAGACCCGGCAGTGGCTGCTCCTACTGGCAACAAGACCATCATCTTCTTCTCACCGCAAAGGGCAAAGGCAGACAAGTGGCTTATCTCGCCTGCCATTGACATCAGGGAGGGGTATGTCCTCACCACAACACTCAAGTCGTATGACATGATGTACACAGAAAGTGTGGAGTTCTGTGTGGCAACAGAAGGAGCAGAACCTGATGACTTCAAAGTCATCAGCGTGGCAAACAATGTGCCGGCAGGGCAGTGGACGCTGTACCAGACCGACCTTTCTGACTATGCCGGCAAGAAGGTGAGATTAGCACTGCATTATGTGTCATACGACACGTTCTTCTTGCAACTCGACGATTTCATGGTGGGACCAGAGAGTGGGGATGCCGTGTTCGTGGACTATGGCAATGTGCTGAGATACGACATCTATGTCGATGGAGTAAAGGTGGGTGAAAGTGCCACTCCTACATTCACCCTGAAAGGTCTGTCGGATGGTATGCATGTCATAGGAATCGTGGCAGTATATAAGAACGGTGAGTCTGAGATGGGAACCATCACCGTAAATGTTACCAATGGTGTGGAAACTGTGGCACGCAATGCAAATGCAGAGCCACAAACAGTCTATACTATCTCAGGCCAGCAAGTGGTGGCTGATGGCACCAAGTTGCAAAAAGGGTTCTATATCGTGAAAAATGGCAACCAAACAAGGAAATACTATCAAAGATGAGAAAGATTTCTATCATGCTGTTTGCAGTCTTCGTGATGGCTGCACAGGCTCAACAAATAACTGTCGACACTTCCGTGCCGGTAAAGTTGAATGTGTCATCCAAGCAATCATTCATTTCGGAAGCAAAGCCACAAAAGGTGGAAGGTCTGTCTTCCATACAAAGGGCGGTGGGATATATCACCGACAACAATCCTGACAGCATCACCTTTAAAGGGGCTTATGTGGGAGCTGCAGGCACTTATCCTGTGGCTGCGGAAATCACCGCAGAGATGCTCGAACCTTTTGTGGGATGCAAGGTGGTTGGAGTGAGATTGGCTGCCGCACAATCATTGGGCAAGACAAATGTTTTCCTCTATCCGCTACTCCCAAATGGAAATGCCGCCAACGATGGCATTGAAAAGAGCCAACGTGTTTATGAAGGATGGAACAACGTCTTCTTCAATGGTGACACCTCATGGGAAATCGTTGAGGGACAGTCCATTCTCGTTGGGTATGAATATAATGAGACAGCTGCCATGGTGGAAGCTGCACAGGGTGGCATTTGTACGGTCGGTGAGTCGAAGGGCAACGACTTCCTCATATACAACGATTATGGGAATGGTTTGGCATGGTATCGCATAAGCAGTCTTGGAGCCTTGTGTGTGCAACTCATTGTTGATGTTAGCAACATGCCGGAGAAGGCACTGGAGTTGCAATATCTCGACACTGGGTTCAGATACAAGAAAGCCGGGGAAAATGTTGAGATGTATGTCGTGGTTGGCAATGTAGGAAGAACTGATGTCAATTCTTTCAAAATCGTATGCCAGATAGACGATTTGGAGCCTGTCACTTTCGACTATCAAGAGGTCATCCGTGAACAAGGCAATTCCCAAAAGCAGCCGCAGGTGTTGCTGCCTTTCAACATTTCTGTGGGCAAGCATGTGATGTCGGTGAAGTTGTTGCCGGAACAGGCAATAGAGCCAACAGGAAATAAAGACGTTCTATCTACTGTGTTCTATGTCTATGACAAATTCGTCAAGAGACAGCAAAACTATGTGGAGCAATACAATAGCCAGAATGAAAACATGGCATCTCTTGTCAACCCATTGTTCGACCAGGCAGCCAAAGACAACGAAACGATGATATTGGTGAATGTCTATGACAAGGCTTCTCCGCTCGCCATCGACGACGCCAATTACCTGCATGATCTTTATGCTTACACCGTGCCATCGTTCACCATCAACCGTTCTTATTTCCCAGGGGAGGAGCACATAGCTTATGATTTGAATTACTATGTCGAACTGTATTCGTCGATAGTGCCCGGAATAATCAAAGACCTTGTGTCACAAGACTTGGCGCAACCAGCCTTCTCAACTATAGAGCTGACACCGTCATATAATGCGGAAACACGACAACTCGACATAGAAGTGAGAGGCAATTTGGTGGAAGGTGGGTTGGACATAATGGGGATACCTGCCGTAACCCTGATGCTCACCGAGGACAATGTGCCATCCAAGCAGGTGGTCGTCAATGCCGTTACAGGCAGGACGTCAACTCAGCAGAACTACATGCACAAGCACGTACTAAGGAAATATGTCACTTCACCACTTGGCAACCAGGTGAGCATGTATGGGTCGGGAAATCAATTCGAGGCTCATTTCTCAACTACAATAGACCCAAATTGGAATGTTGAGAACATGACGCTTGTGGGAATACTCACAAGGGCTGCTGACGAAGTGACCGATGACAACGTGATGCAGATGGATGTGACCAACTGCTGCAGTGTTAGGCTTTCTGAATTGTCGGGCATCAAGACTGTAAACGACAATGGAGATGATGTGAATGCAGAATGGTTCACCTTGGATGGCAGGCGAGTGGCATCCAACGGAATGCACCCCGGCATTTATTTGGTACGGCAAGGTTCTGCAACAAAAAAAGTCGTGGTGAGATGAATCTTAGGAAAAAAGGCATGTTTGTTTGACAAATTGAGGTTTTTTTGTATTTTTGCACAATTCTATATGTTTTAATAATAATTTAGCTTATGAAAAAAACAAAACTATTCTTATTGATGCTGCTGGCTGTCACAGGATGGGGCAAGGCTGCAGCAGAGACGGTGTCGCCGTATGAGGTGGATTTCAATACTTCATTTAGTACGGCCGATCACTATTTCACCGTTGCTTACAATTGGAAGCATATCGTACCAAACAGCGACTATGATGGCTATGGGCCTTATTACATGAGCTATACTTACTCTACATCTGGAGGTGTAGACGGCAGTGGGGCCTTGTTGGCATACAAACAATATGCAGGTGACAACTATGGAGGTGAAGTCGTAAAAGACATTCTTGTGACACCTGTTGTCAACGGTGAGGTGAAGATGTATGTCAAATCTGGTGGATTACCCAACTCTACTTATCCTACATTTGTGGAATTCTATGAAACGAATAGTTCTGGAACACAGATTGGTGATGTCATCAAACGATACACTGTTGAAAATTTCAAAGAGTCGGATGTGGAAGGATGGGACACTGTAACAATCAGTGTGAACACTGCCAAGCGCATCGGCATCCGCCTGCAGAACGTATATGCGGACAACTTCAGCGCCACTTCAGCCGAATTGGAGAAGGAGAAAAAACTCACCATCGCTTCTGCTGTTCCTTCTGCCACAACAGGTACCATCTATTGGGAACAACAAGCGAATTCAAATGTGCTCGTCAAATACACCGTTACTGTGAAAAACACGGGCGAGGCCCCTCTTGAAGTGGGAGATGAGAACTATAGCATTTCCATTTTCAACAGAAAATCAAAAGAGGTGTACACTACCGTTGACATTCCACAAGACTTGGCAGTTGGCGAGACATCCAATGAATTTGATGTGGCTGTGGAGTTGCCTACAAGTACATGGCCCAACAGTTATACCTATATCAATATGGACTTGAAGGAGAACATCTCCGGCAGCATGGTACAACGCGCACAGTCGCAATACAAAGCCTATGAACCCAAGTTCGTATTCCGTGAGGAAGGTTCAACCAGCACATCCAGTTTCTATGGAGACATCGCTTTTGGAAAAGTGACCGAGGAAACATCCAAGAGTTATGAGATATATAATGATGGTACTGCTCCTTTGCAAATCAAGTCCATTACCGTGCCTGAAGGATTTTCAGTGGATAACGAGGGCAACTTTACTCTCAATTCCAAAGCCAGTCAATCCATCACCATTACACTTCCCGTCACCACAACGGGCATTTTCTCTGGAAATGTGGAGATTGTCTATGTGGACAAGAATGGTGCAGATGTCGTTTACACCAAGGCCATCACAGGAACTGTGCTCGACCCATCAAAGAACATGATTACATTTGATGATGGTGCAGGCAACTCTGATTATCCAGCAGGATCGGTGCGTTTCAATGTATATATCTCTTCCGAAGGTTCCGGTGTCAGTAAGAATTACTACCTGCAATCTTCTACCCCTAATCCACTTTACATCACCCCTCTGATGACAGCTACTGATGGCGAGAGCCTCACTTTCGATGCAGAAGCCGTCGGTAATTCCTCTTCCAAGGTGGAGGTGATGATTTCTACAGACCGGCAGAACTGGACCACCATACAGACCGTCAGCAGCATAGCATCCAGTTACAACTGGACGACATACTCCGCCAGCATTCCAGATGCTGGAGACTACTACATCGGATTTAAGTTGACAAATGCCAAGATTGACAATATCTACGGTCTTGTCTATGCCACTGCTCCTGAGCATGATTTGCTGCTTGTGGCAAGCAATATTCCAACCAAAGGCAAGCAAAACCAAGATTATACCGCTACAGCTTCCATCGGAAACGTCGGACCCAATGTTGAAACAGCTGGAACATACTCTGCCACACTCTATGTGGATGGTGAGGCTGTGGCCACATCCAATGATGTTGACCTTCCCGTGGCTTACATCTCTGGCAATTACAACAATGGTGATGAGCAAAACTATACCAAGTTGACCTTTACCTTCAAGCCTCACGTTGTAGGGGAAAAGGCCGTATATATTGAGGTGAAGAGCGGTGACGCCGTATTGATTACCGATGAGGTGATTGTTAATTTCGCCGAGGAGAAGCTGGAGAACGACGTCGCCGTGGGTGAGGCCAACGGTACGAGCACATACGTGCCATTCCACTCTCCTTGGATGGATGACAGCAACGGCTCCATGAGCGACTTCTATTACACCAAGGACCAGCTGAAGGCTTTCGGCATCGATGAAGGGAAAGTCATCACTGCCATCTCCTTCAGGGGCACGCCCTCAAGCAACAAGACCATCAACTCGCTCACAGCAGAGGCCTGGGTGGGCATGCAAGAGGCTGGCACGTTCGTTGTTGGAAATCCCGACAAGGACAACATGACCCATGTCACCATCTATTCTGAGCAAGCATTCGACTTCAGCACCAGCGAGGTCGTGGAGTTCACCATCGACCTCTCGGCTGCTCCCATCGTCTATGACGGTGAGTCCGACATCCGCTTCTACACCAACATAGACGGCCACGGACAGTGGCTCAACATCAATTTCGAGGTTGACAAGAACTATCCCGGCCAGTCGTTCTATGCCCATGGCGCTAATCCTTCTTCCTGGAGTTCCACTAACAGTCCTGTGGGCTATTTCGCTCTCGCCGTGGAGGCCAAGATGTTCACGGGTGTGGTGACCGAGGAAGATGGAACTCCTGTGGCTGGTGCCACCGTGACCATCCGCAATAATGAGAACGACATAGAGTATTTCGCCACAACCGACGAGGCCGGTGCTTACACCGTCAATGTCGTGCAGGACAGGCTCACATACACCACCACCGTGACAGCTTCTGGCTATGAGACTCTTGTGGATACAGAAGAGTTGAACTTCACCGAACAGAGCCATACGAAGAACTTCGTCCTCACCAAGATGCCTTCTGTGGATATCGCTATTTCTCAATATGGCTATTCCACCTTCTACTATTCCAACAGCGCATACATCATTCCAGAGGGTGTGACTGCATATATCGTGAGTGGAGTGGAAGGCAAATCCATTTCTCTCGTTCCGCTCGATGGCGTGATTCCTGCCGGATGTGGCGTTCTCTTGGAGGGTGCTGAAGGCTCTTATACCTTCGAGGCTACTTCCGAGGAAGTTCCAGGTGTTGACAACATGCTACGCGGCACCGATGAGGATGAAACGATAGTGGCTGATCCAGAACAGGAATGCAAGTATTACATGCTGTCGGTCAAGAATGACGTGGCAGGCTTCTACTTTGGTGTTGATGGTGGTGGCGTGTTTGAGAATAAGGCTCACAAGGCTTATTTGGCAGTACCAGTGAAGTTGTCCAATGGCGTCAACTTCTATGGCTTCGACAACGCTACAGGCATCAACTACGTACGTACATACAGCCAGAAGGCTGATGGTGCCATCTACAACCTTTCCGGACAACGTGTCAACAACTCTTACAAGGGTGTTGTCATCGTCAATGGAAAGAAGGTCTTGAAAAAATAATCTTTTACACAGGGAAAGTATGAAAAAGTACAACAAGCCAGAAACGAAATGGCGCAGGTCGGAATTTGGACCTTTTGCTTTGGAACTTCATTCGTCTGTAGGTGAAGGACAACTGTCTAATGAGACGCTTTTCGACAAAGATGAGAAAGACCCCGTCTTCTAAAAGCATCTTGAGGATGATTCTTCATCCATGAACATAGAAAAAGGAGCATGTCGTAGGGCATGCTCCTTTTTTTGGCTTCCGATTCACTTAATCCCATATGGGCTGTTCCTGTCAGCATTCTTACAGCCAGGCACTAAGCAGATGTGCGAACCAGCCTACTGTCTTTTGCCATCGGGTGCGGAATTGGTTCCATGTCTCAGGAGTGAGGTAGAAACTGTCAGCCTTGTCGCGGTCGAACATGTCGCTTAGTTGCTTGGTTATGCATGGGTCTATTATTACCGCATTGTCTTCAAGGTCGAAACGCAAGCTACGTGAGTTGAGGTTTGCGCTCCCCACAGTGCAGAATCGCCCGTCAACCATGATTACCTTGGTGTGATGGAACCCTGGCTTGTAAATCCATACATCCACCCCATGCTTCATAAGCCTGTGGACGTTGTAGAACACGCAGTCGGGTGTGAGCGGAATGTCGCTCTTGGCAGACACCATGACCTCCACTTTCACGCCTCGCTTTACGGCATCACGCAATGCTTTCTTCAATTTGTAGTTGAGTGTGAGGTATGGATTTATGAGCTTGATGCTGTCGCGGGCGTCGCGGATGGCGTCAACGTAGAATTTGCGTATTATTTTGTTGCTGATACGCGGCTCCCTGTTGATTATGCCAACAGTCTTCTTGCGTGCCGTGTATGTGGTGTCGGGTTTCAGGCCCTTGAAATAATCGCCTGCATTAGGTGTCAGCCTGAAATATTTAGCGTCGTTCACGTTCTCGTGGCTTACCTTGTTCCATATCTTCAGGAAGATGCGCTGCAAGGTGTTCACCTCCTCGCCTTCTATGCGGCAGTGCATGTCGCGCCATTCTCCCACCACCTCGGTGCCGTTGATGTAGTAGTCTGCCACGTTCATGCCGCCTGTATATGCTATTTTTCCGTCTATCACCACTATCTTGCGGTGGTCGCGTGTAAAGACATGGTTGACCCATGGAAAGCGGATGGGGTCGTATTCATATATTTGTATGCCATGTGCGCGGATGGAGTCCAAGTGATGCTTCTTGAGCGGTCTGTTGTTGGAGTCGTTGCCGAAAGCGTCGAAAAGGGCACGCACCTCCACGCCTTCTTTTGCCTTCTCAGCCAACAAGTCGAAGAGCAGACCTGCTATAGAGTCGTTGCGGAAATTGAAGTATTCCAGATGGACGCTGCTCCTTGCCTGACGGATGGCAGTAAAGAGGTCGTCGAACTTCTCTTGACCATTGCGCAGCAGCACCACGCTGTTGTCGTTGGAGAATGTCACGCCCTCGCTTTGGAGTTGCCTCATGATGAGAGTATCACTCGTCTGTGACAATGCTCCCATCGTGGCTATTGTTGCAACAAGCAACAATAATATCCTTTTCTTTTCTTTCATTTAGATTCTTTTCTTTCTTTGTGCTATGTTATGTTGTTTGGTTTTGGTAGAATGTATTGCTCTTTACAACATGCACCTGTAGTGATCTACTATGCCTAATAGCCTGTTGTCGTCGTCCACCACGAGTACTGTGTGTACCTTGTATTTGTTCATCAGTCTTTGTATTTCAGTCACTTTCGTGTTGGGTGACACGCATTTGGGTCGAGTGGTCATGATGTCTTTCACGGTTTTGTCGAAGAAGTGTGACTGCCATTTCTCCATTGCGCGGCGAATGTCGCCGTCGGTTATCAGACCTGCCACTTTCCCGTCGCTCAACGACACGCCAAGACCTAACTTGCCCTTGCTTACATGTATGATGGCCTCGCCAAGGTGCATGTCTGATGGGATGATAGGCAGTTCGTCTTGCTTCATCACATCGCGGGCAGTCGTCAGCAGGCGCTTGCCCAATTCGCCGCCCGGGTGGAATTGGGCGAAGTCTGTCGGCTTGAAATTTCTGGCTTCCATGAGTGCTACCGCCAAAGCGTCGCCCATGGCAAGTGCCGCAGTGGTGCTGCTTGTGGGGGCGAGGTTGAGGGGACATGCCTCTTTTTCCACTTTCACTAATATGTGGGTTGTGGAGTATTTGGCAAGCAGCGAGTCGGGATTGCTTGTCATGGATATGATGGGTATGCCATGGTGAAGCACCATTGGTATGAAGCGAAGCAGTTCGTCGGTCTGTCCAGAATTGCTCAATGCGAGTATGATGTCGTCAGGAGTCATCACCCCAAGGTCGCCATGAAATACGTCGAGAGGGTTGATGAAAAAGGATGGGGTGCCGGTGCTTGACAGTGTGGCTGCGATTTTCGCTCCAATGTTGCCGCTCTTGCCCACGCCGGTCACAATCACCTTGCCGCGACAATGATATATCATCTCCACGGCTTTGTCGAAGTGCTCGTCAAGTTGGCTTGTCAGCTGTAGCAGGGCTTCTGCCTCGTCTCTGATGCATTGTGTTGCGTATGCCCTGGCATTAGCCAAGCGTTCTTCTGGCGTCAATGAGATGTCTTTGTCCTTTTCTTTCATTTAGATGAGTTTTTTCAGCACCTCTTCCAGCTGGTGGATGGGGAGCATGTTTGGTCCATCGCTTAAGGCTTTGTCGGGGTTGGGGTGCACCTCAAAGAAATACCCCGTTGCTCCAAAGGCTTTTGCCGCCATTGCCATCGATGGCACGAAGCGGCGGTCGCCAATGGTCTTGCCAGCGCCAGCTCCTGGGCGTTGCACGCTGTGTGTGCAGTCCATGATGACGCGGGGCACAACCTCAAGCATGTCGGGAATGTTGCGGAAGTCCACCACAAGGTTGTTGTACCCGAAAGTGTTGCCACGCTCAGTAAGCCACACCTCGCTTGCACCAGCATCGAGTGCCTTTTCCACAGGGTAGCGCATGTCGCGCCCGCTGAGGAACTGTGCTTTCTTTATGTTTACTGTGCGGCCGGTGTGTGCCGCTGCAGCTAACAGGTCGGTCTGGCGGCACAGGAAGGCAGGTATTTGCAGCACGTCGGCCACTTCTCCCGCAGGAGCCGCCTGCCAAGACTCGTGAATGTCGGTGAGGATGCGAAGCCCGTACTTGGATTTCACATCCAACAGCATTTGGAGTCCCTTGTCAATGCCTGGGCCGCGAAACGATGATGCCGAGGTGCGGTTTGCCTTGTCGAACGAAGACTTGAAAATGATATCTATGCCTAAACGTGTGTTTATGCCTATCAAAACCTCTGCCACGGCGTTTAGCAGCTGTTCCGACTCAATGACACATGGGCCTGCAATGAAGATCGGTTTCATTCGGATATTATGATGGTTTGACTGTTTTTATTGTTTTGTCAACGCTCCCAATTCCTCTTGCAAGGGTAGTTTGGAGCTTACGATATGCAAGTCGCGTTGTGGGAATGGTATCTCGATGCCGTTGGTATTCAGGGTCTGATAGACGCATTCCAATATCATGCAATCGTCGGAATATTGTGTCTGCACGGGCACCCAAACCACTACTTTCAGGTTGACACTGCTATCTCCGAACTCCCGAAGGAGCACGCTGACGGGGTGTTGGTTGGGGTCTTCCTTGATGAAGGGAAGTTCCGAGAGTGCGTCAACAAGCAATTTGCGAGTCTTCTCTATGTCGGTGCCGTATGCCACGCCCACATCCAGAAGGTGCATCTCATAACCATGATTCTTGGTCATGTTCTTGTAGTTCTTGGTGAATAGCTGACTGTTTTGGAAGGCAATCACCGAACCGTCAACAGATTCGAGCATCGTGCTTGTATAGCTTATGGAGCTCACCTTTCCTCGGATGCCGTCACATATTATCCAGTCGCCCACCTTGATGCGGCCCGCCATGAGCGAGATGCCGTAGTAGATGTTCTCCAGAATATCTTTCGACGCAAAGCCCACGCCGGTGGAGAGACCGCCCGAGACCACCACCAGCCAAGTGTTGTCCACACGGCAGATGGCAAGGCTGACAATGAGCCAGATGCCCCACACAAGAAGTTGAATGACATTCTTACCCATCACAAACCGGCTCTCGGCACTGTCTGGGTCTTTCATCATGAAATAATGCTTCAGCAGCGACTTGGCAGTATGGTTCAGGTAGGAGAACACCATCCAGAGGATGATTACCAATGCTATGTTGAGCACACTGATGGTGATGCTTGGAGCCTCGATGAACTTGTAGGTGAAGATGCGCCAGGTGAGTTCTGTAAGGTTGAATACGGAAGCAGCCCAATAAATGGCAAGAAGAACCGACATCACACCAAGAGAGGGAAGGAGCACGCTGTAGAGAAGGTCGTAGAACCATGACTCTGTGATGGGCTTGTTCTCGAAATCATGACGCTTGCCATAGTTCTTTATCCACGACCGCAAGCATGTTATGGTCAGTATGCAAGTGAGTTGCATTATCCACCAAATGAGAAGCTGCACACTGAGGAGTGTGTATCCTATCCATGAACAGACCACAGAGGCGACAAACACAACCATCGAAATATATGTATAGAATACATCTGAATTGGGTATGTTGTCGTTGTGCCTGCTTATCACCCACCATTGCCAGATGGCGCAAATGAGGAGGATGGGGGGCAATATGAGATCTACAAGTTCATTCGGGATGAGGATTATGCGGAATGCGATGACTATGAATCCGATGCATATGAGTGGCGCATAAATGCGCAGGGCGTTCATGATCTGGTCGGAACCCACACGAAGCAGCAGAGACAACAGTATGACACCCAAGAGCCAGGCATATTGCGTGAGCAGGCCGCTTGCCATGATGAAGAAGTTCTGTTCCCAGGTGATGCGTATCAGTTGCAGTGCTATGGCAAAGATGATAACCGTGGCGGCCATGATTATCACGGTGCGTTTCTTGCTCGGGCGGTCGTTGCCCAACTTCCGTCGTATGATTCTCGTGCCAATGAAGCTGATTGCCATTGCCGCCAATGCAAAGATGGCCATTGTGACAAACAGTCCTATTATCATGCGGCTGTCCCATTGGGAGTGTACCTCGTCTTTGGGTTCGTATTTCTCAAAAACGGTCTCCTTGGTTTTCGAAAGGCGCGACTGAAAGTTGGAGAGTATGGCTATGTAGTTTTCACCTCCATTGCGGAAAATGTTGTTTTGTATCTCGTTATACTGCAAGTTGGCGAACTTGTTGAGCCTTTCAAGCCTTTCCTCTGTTGTTTGGTAAATCTTGATGTAGTCGCTCATGCTTTGGCGGTTCTCGCGCAACATGCGGTCGATGCACACGGCAAGTGTCAGACAGACGTTGCGGTCTATCTTTGCTTTGTCGGACAGGAGTCGCACGCTCATGTTGTTGAGGCTAACTTTCAGACTGTCATAGCGTTCTATCTCCGTGTCTATGTTGTCGATGCTGCTTTTGAAGGGTTGAATGCGCCTGTGGTAGTCACGATAGAGTTGTGTCACCTCGTTGCAGGCGTATGTGAGGTCGAACACATAGTCTGGCTTTTGCGAGTATATCATCAGGGCGTTCTGGTTGCTGCGCTGAGAAATATCCACAAGTTCCTTTATCACTATGTCACGATAAAGCTTGTGTCCCTTGGCTTCGTCTTGCAAGTCTCTGTAATAGTTTGTGATTTCTTGGCGAAGAATGGAAAGGGTGTTCTCCAAATCCTTCTCCTTCAGCACGGCGTGAGAAGGAAGGACTTGTGTCAGCATTGTTAGTAGCAAAAGGATTGTCTTCTTTACCATGATGCCTTGTTGATGATGCTCTTTTATTTACTTTTTACCTTCTTGTTGTTTTGCGATAGTCGCTGATGACTATGTTTACCTGTCTTATGAATCTTTTTGAACTGCGAAGTTAAGCATTTTTTTCGGATTGCGGGTATTGGGAGTGTTTTTTTTCGTGTCAATGGCATTTTTCCTTGGTATTTCCTTCATACTGGTGTGTGATTTCATTACCTTTGCCTTCTAAAAACAACAAGTTATTGCAATGATATTGATAGCGGATAGCGGAAGCACCAAGACAGACTGGTGCTTGGCAAATAATGGAACGGTAGTGTCCCGACATGCAACACAGGGCATCAATCCTTTTTTCCAGAATGATGAGGAAATACGGCTGATTTTGAACAGATTGGTTGTGGAGGTTTTGCCCAAGCAGCAAATAGGACACTTGACAGCCATTTATTTCTATGGGGCTGGCATCAGGCCTGAGATGCAACAACGGATGCGTGACAACATTTTTGCAGTGACGGGAGTGGAAAACGTGGATGTGCAAGGAGACCTGATAGGAGCGGCACGTTCACTTTTCGGACACGACAGCGGCATTGCTTGTATCTTGGGGACAGGGTCCAACTCCGGACTATATGACGGGAAAGAGGTTGTGAAGAACACCCCTCCTCTTGGGTTCATCCTTGGCGACGAGGGTAGTGGCGCGGTCCTGGGCAAGTTGTTCTTGGGTGCATTGTGCAAGGGCTTGATGCCTGATGGGATGCTTGATGAATATGTTGAAGCCACGGGGCAGAATGTGGCTGACATTATTCAGCATGTCTATAGACAGCCTTTGCCCAACAGATATTTGGCGCAAGCAACTCATTTCATACATGATCATTTGAATGTGGAGGAGGTGAGGCAACTTGTCATCATGAGCTTCCGGGATTTCTTCCGACGCAACCTGGTGCAATATGGGCATAGTGACTTGCCTGTCAGGGCTATTGGAAGCATAGCTTATTATTTTCACGCCCAATTGTCTGAGGCTGCTGAAACAGAAGGCTTCATGCTTGACAGGGTGGAACAGAGTCCGATGATGGGACTTGTGGATTATCATAAATAGGGGAAGTAGGGGAATTTTGTTGACATTGATTCAGCCTTTTTTATAAATTTTTCATAAAGAAATTTAAATAAAAACCTATTTTTGTAATATTGTCTTGATTTCTTCGTCTAATATTTAGAATCACAAAAAAAGAGAATCTAATATGAGGAAATTCAATGACATTAGGACATATACTACAAATGTAACAGAATTGATATGGCATTTCATACGCCATCCCGAGGCATACCCTAACAATGCTTCATTGGTGGTGCAGCCAGAGTTGATGGAAACCGTAATCGACAATCCCAATGAATGCAAGTATTGCGATTCCTACAATATCAACTTGCTTGTAGAGCGTGACGGTCAGGGCAACATGGTGCCCAACCATTACGCCATAGCAAACATGGCACGAAGATACTACTAAATGGAGTTTTGCTTCTATTGTACTACGTATGTAAAAATAAGTGAGGATGAGTCAAAATAGGCACATCCTCACTTTTGTCATAAATCTACCCACCATGCCTTGTGTGTCACATTTTGGGAACAATCAACCCACTGACAATCAGCATTGCTGCTGAAAATCAGTGGGGTTGTTTGTTATGTTGTCAATCTTGAGAAGATGTTGAATAGATGTCACCATACATTTGAAGAATTTTTCCCATATTAGTATCCGTAAATGTGCGCCAGATTTCAAGCTTTACTTTTTTGTAATTAGCGAATAACTGGCCGATACGTTCTATCTCAAAAACGAGACGAAGGTCATTCTTGTCCTCATTATCCTGACCCTCTTTACGGTATCCGAGGCGAGCAATCTTAATGTAATAGAGATCACGAATGCCCTTGCCCGATAGGTAAGGCATAAAGTAATAGAGCTTGTTGAGCGCAACAGTAGTCGGAAACCTTTTTCCTGTATAGTAGATTTTTGCAGAACCATCAAGATACTGTTCCCAATTATCCTTCTTGACGTTGCAGATGAGGAGATTCTTTGAAATGTCTATAGGCAATAGTTGACGACATGGAACTGTCTTGTATTCAGCAACATCGTTCTCACATACCATGTCATTTTGAGTAATAGGTTCGAATTCGTATTGGTCGAAAAGGTCAAAGAAATTGAGCTGTTTTATTCTGTTGTTTCTCACTTTCATTTCTCTTGTAACGACTTTCTCTGCAACAATTCTTTCAAGTCTATCGGAATAACTAATTAAATTCGTTACTCCACTTGTATATTTTGCCCTGAAGAAGTCGTCTAAGACAGAAACTGTTTGAGTGTTAAGACTATCATATAGATGTAATGCATTAGAAGCTCTTAGTATAAATGCTTTTTCTTCAGTTGTCAGTTCCCTTAAATCAACAACCTTACCTTTATTCAAGTCGTTAGGTTCGAATTTTACCAAACCATTACCATATTGGCGAGAATTATCTAAGAATATTTCTTTGGCAACATTTGTGACAAGATACGCAAACAATATATCCGTATCTATTACCCCTGTATTATAAACACAATGGAAAGTAGTTAAATTATATACTCCCGCCTTATTACGGACAAAACGTAATCCATTTCTATTGAACACCGATACCCAAATTGGTGATGGCGGCCTGTTTTCGAGCGCATACCAAGGGTTGCGGCTTGCCGTTAGATATTTCTTGTCAACACCTATCTCTTCGCCTAAACGAATGTATTTTTTCACATGGGGCTCATTCTCGTCATTGCATCCATTAAACAGAAAAACTGTTTTATTGTCATTAACCAGGCTCTCAAAATCATTCTCTGTGAATATCTGAGTTTTTACATCCGCGGCGTGGCATATACATCTGCGGAAAATTGATTCGGGAATGTTAAACGAGTCGATTTTTGATGTCTTAAAAGTGAAATAATCATTTGCACCTGTTGCTATTCCTCGTGAGACTTTGGCAAATGTTGAGAACGGAACTAAATTGTTATATTGGGAAGACTTATTGCCCTCATAATATTGTTTCCATTTCACCTCAGGATTCAGTTGATGAGAAGCATAAGTCTTATATTCATCCATTGAAGACTGCAGTTCATTGATATTTCTGATGTTGGAAAAATAAATAGTATCAGAATTTGCATTGTTCTCGCATAGAAGAATACATGCCGTTGTTAAGGCATCATCAAAAGCACATTGTGTAAAATCGACTATTATAACGTGTTTTAACACGCCACTCTGTATAAGTGTACGTTTCACCTCAACACCATAATCTGAATTTAAAAATTCAGAGGGTATGATATACGCCATTCTAGAACCTTCTTTCATCTGATAAATTGATTTCAGAAGAAACAACGTATAAATATTGGTAAACCCGTTTAGGCGTGTGTGCAGTTTGCTGTTAACAATGGGTATAAGGGTAGAATTGTCATAGTCGTGAAATTTGAGATATGGTGGATTACATATAATCCCGTCAAATTTGTCTGTCCACGAAGCAGTTATGTAATTTTCATTGTAAATGCTGACATTAAATTCTGGCTTCACAAAACTTTGGTTAGCGTATTCGTAAATCGTCTTATCTATATCATATCCGACAACCCGTATTTGTGGGTTCAGTTTATACAAAGACCTACTGAAAACGCCTAAACCAAAGGCTGGTTCAAGAATTTCAAGCTTCCCCTTTTTCCCACCAACGACCCATGATGCCATAAAGTCGGAAATTAGTTCAGGGGTAAAAAACTGAGCATATTTCTTCCTATGGTCAATGGATATTTTGTTGACGTATTCCTTTTCCGTTATCATAGATTGCAGCAAAATAATGAATCGTAATTCACTTTATCTAAGAATGCCTCTCCACCATCAAATTTCACATAAAAAAGCAATCGTCCTTTGTTTAATTCCTTTCGTACACTCTGGTGGTTGGGTTCTGTTACAGCCTGTGCTAAGCAAACTCCATCTTGAGATGGAATTTTTATAGTTGTCTTATTCTGATTTTTGGTGTCCTGTTCAATAAAATACTTGTCGTCTTCTAAATCAGGATTGGAAATAAGTTCCAGGATATGCTTGAAAGATATGCCATAAACGCGGTCAAAAAACACCTGAACATAGAAATGTGGAACATTGTATGTCATAATCCACTTATGAACTACTTTAAGATCCTCTACTTTAGGAGTAATTGATAGAGAATTCCTTTTTTGAATGGTTTTTAGGCATTTCTTTATTTCTGATAGTTTTAAAGATAGTTCCTGCAGGCGTTGTGAAGAACGCCATGAGGTTACCCTGAAATCAAGAGTCCTAACAGAAGTTTCATTTAACTGTTGCAATAAATCAATAAGTTCAGGACGCTTTTGTTTCAGCAAATCGATGTAACCCGACAACACCTCACTCTTTAGCTCTATTGCTCTATCAGTATTTTCACGAACGACTCTATTAGCTTCTTCTGTGTATTTATTAATCAAAAAAGCACTAGAACGAACTTCTATACTAGCAATGGCTTTAGAAACATATTCGCTAATTTCGCTACTTCTCTGAGAACTAATGTCATAACCAAGCTGTTCGTCAAAATCACACTTGTTAAACAGAAGTAAATCAGGCCTTTTACCAATTGTATCCAACTCATTTTGATAGTCAATAAAAAACTGTTCAAACCCAGCATCTCCAGCAACCAAATCATCTGACTTTCCATATCTAACGGCAACAATACTATCAGAGTTGTCATTGATTGCTCTGAAAATAACGTCTTCAGCCCAATCTCCTTGTTGTTTATTTGTGATAAACTCGGATGATGCTTGTGTTGGCATAGATGCTTCGCTCCGTGGCTCGTCAAAATCGACAAGCCCTGTATGGATATTTTTACAAATGTTGTTGATTAAGTCTTTGTACATTGTCATACCACGTTTTAATTGTCTTCGATTATATCCTTGTTTAGGTATCGTTTAAAAGTTCTTTTACATTAACTACAAGCAGTTTCACAATCTTATCAAGTGTGTTCAAATCGGGTTGAACAACATTGTTGCACCATTTGCTAACAGTACAAGCAGACTTGCCCAATTGTTCTGCCAACCACTTGTTGTTTTTCTCTTGTTCGGCAAGAACAGCTTTTATTTAACTTTGCCAAGATATCCTATAAAGATAAAGATTGGTGCAAATTTAGATAAAAATTGGGGATTTATAAGCCAGTCGAGATAAAAATGTGACAAATTGCCCCGAATTGGACCTCTTGCTCAAAGAATCAAGGCGCA
>ONAG01000139.1 GCA_900315745.1 uncultured Prevotellaceae bacterium | reverse complement strand
AGGTCGCTCTCGGAGTCAAGAACCTCTATCTTGTTGATGTCACTGGTATGGAAGCTCTGCATCGTGCGGTTGGTGGAATAAGCTATCAGCGGCAGTGTAGGATGCCATGAAGGATACACGCCCGACGAGATGAGAGAGTCGTTCTTCATGTTCACCTTCTCCATTTTCCCATCGTAGAGAATCACTGTGCCCCCATGGTTTTGCCTTGCATGGAACTGCATCCTGTCGGGATTGTATTGTTGGAAACTGTGGCAGTTGACACATTGTCCTGCAGCCTCCGTGCTGCACAGCATGTTGTCCACGAACACCTGTTCGTCGTAATTCTCCAAACACCTCTGGCAGAGCGTAAGTTCCTCATACGACACATACGAAGGGGAGATGAGTCGATAACTCAAATATGGGTCGATTTTGTCTGGCGACACGTGAATGTCAAAAGGTTTGAACCTATACCACCTGCCATCTTTCTTTACATAGACCTCCACGGTGACATCCTTGCCTTTTGCCTTTTCAATAAGCGACCGCCATTCGTCTATCTCAGGACACACTTTTATGCCTCCACATATCAGTTCCTCTCCCTCAGCGGAGAATCTCGTGACAGCCTCATCCACACCCAACAATATCTCGAAAGCCAGCGGCGCGATGTTCACAGGTATCGTGACATCCTGGTATTCCGGATAGATTTTTGGCAGCATGTTGTTGGTGGTATAGTCAGTTGGAACTTGGTATTTTCCACATGCCGTGAGCATCAGCCCCATAATGGCGAAAAACAGAAACCTCTTCATCTTAATACACCTCCTCTTGGTAACGGTTGAAGAAATAATCAAAGAAATAAGTAGAGCCAAACCTCTCCTCCATCAGCGGTTTGATGCGTTCCATATCCATGCCTTGTTCACGATATTGCTTTAGGGCATCCATGAAACTCCTGCAGTCATCAGTCACCTGCCTGTCAAACGGCATTTTGCTGGCATCCACCTTGTCGTCCATGCCGCCAAAGAGGCAAGCCGCCTGTTGATACAATGTCGGCACATGCTCCGTCTTGTGCAGTTCGGTATAATGGAAGAACCTCAACCAGAAAATATCGGGATTTCTTGTCATCATGGAAGCCACCAAAGCTTGTTCCTGCACATAAGGATTCTTGCTCTCCGAACTGGCAAAGTGCTCTATGAGGAAACGCTCCACCGCAGCATTGTCGCCGCTAAGGTAGTTGTCGCTTGTCATCATGCTTATTATCCCCATCATTTCGGCATTCTGTGCCATAGTCCTTGGATTGTGCACGTATTGCTCATAGCGCTTTGCCCATTTCTTATGGAACAGGGTATTCTTGAGCATGCTGATGTACTTTTGAGCCGCATCCCATTCAGCGTTTGCTATCGAGCATTTCACCATGAGTTTCAGTTCATCCACTCTCCATCCATACTCCACTCCATCCTCCATGCACCATCTATAGCAATAGTTGGGCAATCCATACTGCAAGTATAGCATTTTCCCATCCCACTGCACCATTCTTGTTGGGAAAGGGCAGTTGGCGGCTTTTGCACCGTTGGGATAGTCATACATCTCATCTCCCAACCTTCCCAATCGTGCAAGAGCCAGGTTTTTCATCATCCACATGTCGCGCGTGGGTTCGTCAGCCTCTCTTGCCACCTTCAGCACCCCTTCCCAATCTTGGTTGTCCACGCACTTGCGCATGGCTATCTCATGATGGAAATTGGCATCCTTGTACCAAAAAGTGGCTAAAGCCACTGCCAAGACCAACAATATAGAGCATTGCATCTTCAGCCCATTTCCTTCCGCATTTTTCCGCACAGACTTGTAAGTGGCAGCGAGACACAAGAGAGTCAGTGCAACTACCGCGTATGGGATATAATAGGCAGGATAGCTTTCCTGCCTCATGCTAAACAAAGGCAACGCCGTGGTATAGACATACTCAATGTTGGTCTGATGGAACACATGGCGGTAGCAGAACAGAGGCACGAACCATGAAGCAAGCACCGCCAACAAAGTGTCTGCTGCAGCAAGCCACTTGGGATAGCCATCGATGCGCCATGCCATTACTGCCATGAGCATGGCAGCCAGAAGGGCATAAGTTCCAAACAAAGGGTAACCACATACCACAGAAAGGACAAGAAAAACAGTGCGCAGATACTTTGGCAACACTCGGTAAGCCCATACGACAGCCACGGCGATGATAATGCCCAGCGTCCCAACAAAGAAATGTCCTCGGAGTTTTAGATAATAAATCCAATAACCCAAATCAACATCTGCAAGCAGCAACATGGCGACAGGTATCAAAGCCACCACCATCCATCGCCTCGGGATGTGGAAAGTGGTACGCAACAATGCCACCAAGATGGCCCACATGCCACATAGCACAGTTACACCAAGAGCGGGATAATGGAGTAATTGAGTGAGAAAAGCCCCTGCCCAAGACAGCATGCCTCCCGACACCACCATGCACTGCTTGAAGAAATACGGAGTGTGCAGGAATAGATTCTGCTCCTCCACACGAGCCAGATAATTGTATTCGGAAACAGTCAACACCACTCCCAACACAATGATTACAATATATGGCAATATGGCTATTGCTTTCTTTTTCATTTTTCCTTTTATTAGTGACTATGGACTATGTCTTTTTTACAATCGACCATTTTTCAATCCAAGCATAAATTGGATGCCAAAGATAGTATTTTTATTGATACCATAGGCATTTTCAAGAAGATAAATATCCAATAAATCGTCAGAGTATTCAAATCACACAGAGTATTTAGATCATCAAGATCATTCGTCCCTGTATTCAAGTATGTCGCCAGGTTGGCAATGGAGTTCACGGCAGATTGCTTCAAGGGTGGAGAACCTCACCGCCTTTGCCTTTCCTGTCTTCAATATTGACAGGTTCGCCTGTGTCAGGCCCACACGTTCTGACAATTCTCCAAGCGAAATCTTGCGCTTGGCCATCTCGACATCGAGGTTGACTATAATTCTTCCCATAGGCTTCTAAATGGTCAAGTCATTCTCCTCCTTCAATTTCAGTCCGATGGCAAACACCTCTGCCACAATCAAGCAGAAAAGACTGAAGACAAAGGTATCTATTCCTTCATTGTAGATTTTGTCTGCTGGAACATGTGCCAGTAAGTCATAAACAGAAAACACGGCTATTGGTATCAAAATACCCCAACCTGTCCAGCGCAACAAGGGAACATTATCCCAGACAAACACCTTGTCACGATTGACGTTGAGGATGAATCGTACAAAGGCTATGAACGAACGTATTAGAAGAAATATGCAAACAAGTGCCAACAGTGTCACAAAAAGGCTGCCCACAAAACCAGAACTGCTAACCTCAGCAGCCTTTCCACCTTCGTCCCAACCCTGTTTGAAAGCCTGCGCGCCTTCACTGAAATTGAAAACAAAACCCATGATAATTTTTGCTGCCATCAGTACCAACATCAACACACAAAATAAATTCAGTTTCTTTTTCATAATTCTTTGTCTTTAACTATGTCATTTCCCCCAAAAAGGACAAATACTGCCTCTACATCCCTACCCTCTTTATATGGTCAGTTCTTGTTCTTCCTTCAACTTCTGAGCGTCTTTCAAGATTTTGGGAATGAAGAAATAACCGATGATTATCCAATAGACAGGGCCTGTGAAAACCGTGCGGGCAAGAGAGGGCAACTTCTCCATGTAGTTGCTTTCTACGTGGTCGAACACATAGTCAAAAACACGTCCTGCCACAACAAAATATAAGAGGCTCGACACTCCAAGAACATAAAACAGCCTCATTGTCCATTTGGAGTATTGCTTTTTCATATAAGTGAGGTATGCCATCAAGAAGAAGATGCACATGAAATAACAGCGGCTGACATTATCCACCAGATTGCATAAGTTTCTACTATACTCATAACCTGAGCTTGCCCCTTGCATGCTATTTTTTGCCTCTAACATGTTGTTGATGTCTCCTATGATGAAAAAGATCATCGTACCTATTACTGCCAGCAAAATAATAGTCAGCACAGGATTTCCCTTGACTGCATAATGTAAGAAATTATTCATTTTCACGCTCTATTTATTGTTTTGCTTTGTTTATTTATCGTTTTTCGATATGCAAAAGTAATACAATTCAGAATAGCCACCAAACAAAAACAATAAAAAATTATCGAAAAACAATAAATTTAACTTTCATTAAGAATCCACTATCTATCGTGTAACTACTCAGTCATTATCATAGCCTCATTAAGCAATATATGAAGCAAACGGCGATGCCGTTAAAAAATCATAATGAGAACCTGTTTGGAAGCTGGT